>JAITBC010000086.1 GCA_031283785.1 Tannerella sp.
GCATTGCAGGCGTAAAATAATGAAAACAGCGCTAATAAAACATTTTTCATAACTAAACGGTAATAATTAGAGATTAATATTCTTCGTAGAATTTTATATTATCTATTTTAATATCAACATTACTAAAATTGCGTTGCGTGAGACATTCAGAATGAAATTCCCGTCCGCATCGGTAACAACTCCATTAGCTGCACCTTTCTCAACGACATTGGCTCCGACAACAGGTTCGCCGGCAGCGTCCGTCACAATACCTTTTATTTCCAAATTTTGCGCGAACAAAAATTGGGAATACATGAAAACACTCAACAGCCAAACCGCTCGGTTGAGGTGTTTTCCTCGAATGAATTTTTTCAACTGGTTTTCCATAAAAACTGTTTTTTAAAATACGATTAGTAAAATGATTATAATAAATAAACAACAAGTCGCCAAACCGATTAACTATAAATTTAAATTACGCCTTCATTTCTCTTGAAAATTTCAGGGGAAAAGTAATTTATAAAATGACAAAATAATTTTCTTTCTTTTTTTCTTCATGATATTTAGTATCAAGTTTATGACCGTTTAAATAAAGGATAAATCCGGCCTGCACAGTCGTCAACGGTCAGTAATTTCTTATTTGCCGAACCGATTAACCTGACAGGATAAACCAAAATATCCTTCAAAAAACGTACAAATAAAGTGACTATTTTCCTTCCGCGCAATATAAATAACATTAATTAATCGCAAATAGCGTAAAGCGACTTGGACGTATATTTCATTTCGACAGGTTTCATTTATTTATTACTGCATCAAACACACACTGGCAGACTTCATTAGAGCCGTTAATCTGTTCTATAAGCATATCTACCGCTTTCTCGCCCATTTCCTTGATCGGTTGTTCAATATAGTTGATCGGTATATTGGCAATCTGGAAAGATTCTATTTTGTCGAAACACAGGACATGCATATCATCCGGAATTTTTATCCCCGTCTGATGCATATATTTTATTCCCGTAATACATATTCGGCGCGAACAGAAAAATATGGCGTCGACCTTGGGCGATTTGTTATTCAAATCAACAACCGCCTGTCTTATGTCTTCTTCCTGGCTCTCATAGTCAACGTCAATGATGAGGTTTGGTTCATACAGACCGTTACGTTTGAGCGCGTCAATGCAACCGTTACGCCTTTCCGTCAGGGCATTCAGATTGATGTCATAACAAATTAAGGCAATACGCCTGCATCCCATATTTACCAGCATTTCGGTAGCCTCCGCAGATGCGTTATAGTTGTTTACACCGATATAATTCGCCTCAAATTCAGGATAATACCGGTCAATCTGAACCATTGGGATGTTGTTGTTGAAAATCTTTAACGCCGTATCCTGTCCCTTGTCGACAGGTACGAATATAATTCCGTCAACACGTTTGTTTAACAGTATGGTTATCAAATTATCAAATTCATCAAGACTTTCGTTTGTATTAGTAGTAATGACGGTATAGCCGTATTTTTTCGCCTGTTCCTGTATGTGGAACGCGAAGCGTCCGAAAAACTCGTTGGAGATATCGGTAACAACGACGCCTATTGTTTTTGTGAACCCCGTCCGCAAACTGCGGGCGATCTCGTTGGGCTGATAGTCCATCTCTTTTGCCGTTCGGATTATCTTCTCGCACAGTTCCTTACTCACTCTTTTATTTTTCGCTTTGCCGCTCAACACAAGTGAAACCGTCCCTTTCGACACGCCTAACCTGTCGGCAATATCCTGCATTGATATCGTTACCATTCTGCATTAATTATATAATAATTCTTCCCTGCTTCAGCATTAAATTCCAAAAGGTTGTCTTCAAGAGAAGACGTTTGCGCTTCCCTGCCGTCGACAGTTATTATCACCGGCGTCTTGGTGCGAAGTCTGCACGGGAGGTCGCACTTCGCCTTGATGACGGCTTTTGACAGGACGCCGTTTTTCCATTCGATATCAACGTCGAAACCGCCTTTTGCCCTAAGTCCTTCCACAGCGCCGTTAGCCCATTGAGCGGGAAGAGCCGGAAGCAGGGATATTTCGCCGCTGTGACTTTGCAGCAGCATCTCGACCATACCTGCCGTGACACCCTGAATTGCCTGATTACCTTCGAACGAAGGCGTAATTCTGCTGTCTTCTTCGCGTGGGTGAATACTGACGTCCGTCAGCATTTTATGTAAAATACCGTACGCCTCGGCGGGTTCTTCGAGACGTGCATGCTGATTGATTTTCCATGCTCCCGACCATCCCATATTGATGTCGCCGCGCCGTTTCAGGACAACCCTTACCGCTTCGGCCAGTTCGGGGGTCTTGCGGAATGTTATGTCGTCGTCGGGATAGGCGGCGAAAAGATGAGAAATGTGTCGATGCGTTACTTCAGATTCCCGGAAGTCAAAAAACCATTCCTGTAACTGTCCGAAACTGCCGATTTTATGCGGAGGCAGGCGTTTGAGCGTTTCGGCGGCCTGACGGTTATGTTCCGTGTCAATCTTCAATATGTCTGTGGCTTCGACATAGTTGCGAAGGAATTTGCGTACAATCTGTATATCGCCCGACGAACCGAAGGAAATAGCGGCATGATTGCCGTTGTCATCGATAAACATATTCTCCGGCGAGGATGCGGGACAGGTAACCGGATAACCCGATTCGGGTTCTTCGACCAGAAAGTCGAAACAAAATTCCGCAGCGCCTTTCATCAAAGGATAAATACGTTTCAAATATGCCGTGTCGGGACTGTAGTGGAAATGTTCGTATAACTGCTGCATCAGCCATAATCCTGCCATCGGATAAGTTGCATGTCGCGGGTCGCCGTCGGTGGGAGCGGTGTTGAACCATACGTCGGTACCGTGGTGTGCACACCATCCCTGGCATCCGTACAGTTCTTCGGCGGTACGCTGTCCGGCCTGAGCCAGATTTTCGACAAAAAGCAGCAGCGACTCATTGACGCCCGGCAGATTGGCGTTCTCTACAGGCCAGAAACATTCCTGAATATTAATATTGAGCGTCCAGCGTCCGCGCCAGCGTCCGTCCAGATCGTTGAGCCACATGTTGTGATTGTTGAATGCAAGAGTGTTTTCCCTCGAACCTGCCAGCATCAGGTAACGTCCGTACTGAAAATAACGGGCTTCATACGCCGGGTCGTTTGCTCCCTTGCGTATGGATTCAATCGTCTGAGTGGTGGTCTGTTCGGGATGAGGTTCTGCACCGAGGTCGATGCGGCAGGCGGCAAACAGTGGGCAGTAATCGTCGAGATGCCGTTTAAGCAGTTCGGGATACGACAGTCTCGCCGCATTTGCGATGTAGTCGCTGCAACGTTTTTTTTCGTCTGCCGAGACGTCGTTCCATGCTACCCAGTTAGTGGCTCCGGCAAGAATCAGCGTTACGGCGTCGGCGTCGGTCACGGCGAGCCGGTCGCCGTCTGCCGACAAAGCGCCGCCTTCGGCAATGACTTTAAGCCGTGACTGCCATTTCATCTGGGGTGGAAGGATGACCTCGCCTTCCTTCTCCGAAATGGTTGTTCCTTCCATAATGATTTCGTCGTTTTCGACACGGGTTTGGGCGCTCGGCTGCAGACTCATGAACCGGTTGGACAGATTGATTTTGCCTTTTTTGTCGGCAGCGAAACGTATTACAATTACCTGTTCGGGATAGCTTGCAAATACTCTGCGCGAATAATTTACTCCGTCGAGCTGATAACGGACGTCCACCAGCGCGCTGTCCATGCTAAGACTGCGACTGTATCCGGTAACTTTGTCGAGCGTATGGCCTTCGAGACTGATATTGAGCCGTCCCATAGGCTGATAGTACTGTACCGACTGGGGAATACTCGCTAATTTCCATGCTTCCCTGTCGGCTTCGACCCAGTTGCGGGCAAAAGCGGCTTCACGTACTTTTTTCAGTATCTCCGGTCCCTCCGGATTGTTGGGATTATACGGTCCTCCCGTCCAGAGCGTTTCGTCGTTGAAGGCGATAACTTCATGTTCAACGGAGCCGGGAATCATGGCGCCGAAACGTCCTGTTCCTATCGGCAAACTTTCCCAGTATTTGGTTGCCAGCACATCGTATTGCCAGTTCATCCGAACCTGATTGACGGTAATGGCGTTTTCCTGCGAACAGGAATAAAAACCGCCGCTTACACACAGCGCTAACATGTTAAATAAAATCTTTTTCATGTTTATATAAATCTTTAAATTTCCGGATAATATGCATGGGTAAACGAGATAAATTCTTCGTGTGAATAACATAAACAATTAATAAATAACAAATCCTGCATTTACCCAGTTCCCATAATCAAGCATGTTGCGACTGCCGGCGTCCATGCATGAGATATTGATTAGACGGCTACCTTCGGGTATAGCCACATCGAAACGCCACGGTTCCTGCGAAAGACGCATCACCGGACTTTCGGCAACTTTTTCACCGTCGATATATACGCAGAAGACAACACTGCCGTGCATACCGATAAATCGTGCATTAGACTGTACGGTCATATTTTCGTCAACGCCGGCAAGCGCCACAAAACGTTTATATTCGGGTATGATGACGTACTGTACCGACGAAGGAGCGCGAAATCCAATTCCGTGAGAGTATGTTACGCCCCTAATAAGTAAAGGGTTTCCTTCAAACGACTTCTATATATGAGGATCCCACAGGCAATTCGGCACGCTTTTCAGGTATGCGTTTGTAATATAATCCAAATCTTCCAGATAGACGTTCGGCAGTGGCGGCAGTGGCGGCATCTTTACATAATATGCCGTCGAAGCGAGGCTGACCTGTTTTCCTTTGTGAAAGGCGGCGGCACGGACGGTTGTCGTTCTCGAAATTTCGAGCGGAACGGTATATAAAGTCGATTTTGCCGTTGGTGTGCTTCCGTCGGCAGTATAGCGGATTTCGGCATTTTCAAGCCACGGCGCCGTCAGCGTTATGGTCGTAGAGTTCTCAATAAAACAGGGACGTTCGGGTTTGCCCCAGGGCGCGAAACGGACATAATCAACCGGCGTATCTGATTTCCACAGGCCGGCTTTCCTGAACTCCTCACCCATGTTGACGCTTGGAATACCTGCCGATTGAAGGTTTTCGTTTATTTCGGCCGTACCCGTATCGGGCGTATAGCCGTTATCCGGGTTGTAAGCGGTAAATGCGTCGTTAAGGTCACGGGCAAGCATGCAGTTGAATCCGGCTTTCCACATGCTCGACATGGCGCCCGGTTTGCCGAAAACGCACATGTTGGTATGGACACCCATGTAAATGAGGTCTGTAATCCCGCGTTCGCTTAAAAGACTGTATATCTCGTCGGTCGATGAAGAAATCAAATCCCTTTCGTCTACCTCCAGTTCGGGACACATGCCGTCCCACCCGTAATTGACGATACAATGGATTCCATGACCGCACATACATTTTCCGACAGGAGCGGTGAATGTCACTTTTATATCGTCACGGATCTGAGGCGCTTTCAGCGGTTTTGCCGCAACGGCTCTTTCATACTGCGGATAGCCGGAATATGCGGTCACCACATCGCTAGGATTCCAGATGATTTGCATACCGAGTTCACGGGCAATTGACAATACGCGGTTCATGCGTGGCGCCATTGCCGATACTCGTTCCGAAGCTGTCATACACCAGTGAAAATTCCACATATCAACAATGATAATTGCGGTTTTGGACGGGTCGGTTACGGCAGGTTTTACGACGGCTTCGCCTGTAACGGCGTCGCGCGTTTGACAATTCAGAGTGATATGCTGAGCATACGTCGATATTACAGTAGTATTTGCTATGATGAGCAAAATACTGATCGTAAAAAAAATATTTTTATTTCTCATTGTTTCATATAATTTCTTTTCAGAATGCCGGTTTTACTTACCGATATTGCGACGCCCGGATTATCCCCGTAAATGGAGCCTGTGTCGGCCCCGATTTCTCCGGAAAAAAGCCATCCTTCCAAATGCGGATGACAGTATGATATTTTCGCCGCACAGGAAAAATCATCTGTCTTTTTCAGAAACGGTACGCCCATGGTACCCCAGCCTTCGGAATTTGTCATCAGTATACGGTATGCTACCCGTTTGGACAGATATCCGTCGAAACCGATATGCCATGCCTGTATGCGGTTATTTTTGAATCCGATACTTCCGTTTTTATTATACTCCGGAGAGGTGATTAGCGGAGAACCGACACTTCGGTTGAAATAGGATGTGCCTGTTGTATATTCCCCGTTATTGTAGTAGCTGTCGTTTCCGCCGCCGTAACCGGGATATACCGAATGGTCGAACCAAATATAATGGGCAGGTCCGCTTTGGTTTTTGGTGTATATGTATTCAAGAAGGATTCTGTTTATCAATGGGAAATTTGAAATGTTAACCTGAATACCGTACAGGCCGTCCGGCAGGTTAAAAAGTTCCATTCCCGAAACATCATCAAAAAAATGCTGTTTATATAAATGAATGTCAAACAAAGGATGGGAGTATCCGAGTTTGACGTCGTAGCTTCCGTAATGATTACCCAATACGTTGACTTGAGCGGAAAGAGATGCGTCGTCGCCACCGGAACTTCCCGTAATGACGCGTATGAAATCTTTCCATGAATGAGGTTGAATCCCTTCTTTGGGATTCGTTGATGTGCCTCCCCATTGAGCATGATGACGAACGCCGATTGTTGCTATCAACGGAAAATTGTCATAAGGATCTAACAGTCTTATATGCAACGATTTATGATGCCATAATACATTTTCTATATAATGTTGATTATTGTTTTTTAGTTGTTTCAGGTATTCGGTATCGAAAGAGCGTCCTGCGGCAAAATCTCCTTTGAACTGAAGAATGCCTTTCGTAGCCGGGACAGGGGTGAACTTGGGAACGGAAATATTTATTTCCGGTATGGGACGGGCGTTGGCGGAATGAACCAAATCTCCGCTGCTTAAGTTCCTGTCCCACAGGGAAGTGTAATTCTCTTTACTGCCGATTGTCAGGTTGAGCCATTTATATCCTATCTCCACATATAGTTGTTGGATATAAACATTACGGTAACGCGGCGTACTTGCTATGATATCCACGCCGGCGCCTATGCGTATGTTTTTCTTTAATGGCCGGTTGTGGAATGTTCCGGCACGCAGGTAACTGTTGCCGGCATCCAAAGGTATTGTTCCATAACGGTTCCCGACGATCAGGAAAGGAGTATATTTGCCTGTTGCAGCCGAGCCGAACGCCTCGATGTTGAACTCCGTTGATCCGTAGGAGCGATTGTCGTTTTGCGGCAGACAGGGCGTAATGTTTGCTATTAAAACAAAAAGGAATATGTATTTTATTAAGTATCTCATAATTTAGTGGAATGATGAATGATTTATCACATGTTTAATACATGGATGGTGTGACATGCGGCCAGTGCGGCTGTTTCCGTACGCAGACGGCTTCCTCCCAGAGAAACAGGTGAAAAACCGGCAGATATGGCGGCATTTATTTCTTCCGGACTGAAGTCTCCTTCCGGCCCTATCAGTATAGCAACGTTTTTACGCGGTTTGTAGATATCTTTTATAAGATTTTTTTCCCCATCCGAGCAATACCCTATCATTTTGCAGGCATCCGTACGATGTGCAATGAACTTCCGGAAATCGACGATTCCGTTTATTTCCGGTAATGTGGTTTTCTGCGATTGCTTCATGGCGCTGACGGCAATCTTGATTAACCGTTGCAGTTTTATCTCGCGGCGTTCCGAATAGCGGCAACGCAGAAACGTTATCCTGTTTATCCCTATTTCGGTTGTCTTCTCAACGAGCCATTCCATTCTATCCGTATTTTTTGTAGGAGATATTGCAATATGAATATCAACGTTCCATAAAGGTTGTGATTCCTGTTTTTCCGTGATGCCGATGCGGCAATGTTTAGGATGCGTTTCCGTTAAGATTGCCTTATAGAGAAAGCCTTTGCCGTCGGTGACGGTTATGGCGTCTCCGTTTTTAAGTCTTAGCACACGGGCGCAATGTTGCGATTCTTCTTCCGGCAATTCCGGATTCAACACAATATCAGGCGCATAAAATAGATGTTCCATTTTTTTGAAGTCAGTCTTTTTTACTTTCTTTTTCCCTGCGTAATAATTCGTCCTTATATATTTTCGCAAATTCGTAATTTTCTTCCGATACGGCTTTTGCCATCCGTTCCTTGATATCTTTCTTTTTCAGCACGCGCAGTTGTCTTTTTAGTTTGGACAGGTCCTGCAGATCATCTGTCATAAGTTCTTCGGGTAGTGGTTCCGGCTCATTTTTCCCGGCATAATTACATTCATCTAAAACGATGCCGCATTTCCGCATGATAGATTCTGTTGTATATATATCGCAGTCGCATCGCAATGCGATGGCAATTGCGTCGGAGGTGCGTGAGTCTAAGCATATCTCGCGCGTACTGTCGGCCAGTACTATTTCCGAATAAAATATTCCGTCCTTGAATTTGTGGATAAAAACTTCTTTTATGCGGAAGCCCGTCAATTTGATATATTCTATGAACAGGTCATGCGTGAGCGGACGTGGAGGATTTAGCTGCTCGACAGCAATGGCGATGGATTGCGCTTCGAACATTCCGACAATAATCGGCAGGCGTCTCACTCCTTCCTCTGCCAGGACCAAAGCGTAGGCTCCCGATTGCACCTGGCTGTTCGTAAGCCCCTGTACGTTTAATTTTATCTTCTTTTCTTCCATAAAGTCTTATTATCTGTGGTTATTATTACTTATGAAAATAATCTTCAAGCATCTCAAAAGTCGTATCTTTCAAAAGGACTTTTTTGTCTTTATCTAAAAGATATATCGTAGGAAATCGCTTAATATTGTAGATGCCTTCCATGTTTATCAGCTGTTCCGCATCGCGTGAATAAATCCATGAATTTAATACGGCGGATGCGTGTTTCTTCCATGCTTCCACATCATCATTTGTATATACGGTCAGAATCTTGAGTTTTCCCTGCTTAATAAAATCGTTTATTATCGGCGATACAATGAGTCTTCTCGTGAGCAAGAGGCAATCTTCACATTCGGGATCGTTGAAATACAGCAGGATATAATCGGCTTCGAGGGCGTGTAGCGTACCGGTTTTATCATCCGTCAGGGTGTAAGTGAAATCGTTTGCCGTTTGTCCGATCCGGTTTTTCATTATACTCTCAAGGAGGAATTGCGGACGTATTTTTTCGGCGTCACTGAGCACCGGCGATTTTAGTTCCTGTTGTAAAAACGGAATCAGTTTTTCTTCGTCGTATACAGGCGAATCGGGGTTGTAAAGATATTGTTCGCTCAGCTTTGAGATGAAGAGGAATATTTCCCGCCGGCTTTCCGTCTTTTTCATAAACGAGCGGACGGACTTATCCATCGTATCTCCGGATACGATGGACAGTAAATCGGCATAGTCGACAAAACTGCGCTCCAGCAGTTTGTCCGTCATCAGGAAAGACGTGTCGCCGAAATCATATTTATCCCAATAGTGCATGATGAGATAGGAGGCACGTTGCGATGGTTCGATTATTTCTTCCGGTATGTCCGGCATCATATTCAGTAATAAGCTGTCAAGCTGCCGGGCATGGCAAAATGAAACGGACATGAGAACTGTAATAGCGGGAATTATGTATTTGTGTACTGTTTTATTCATTTGTTCCGGATATAAATTTGAAGACAAAGGTAACGTATGATTTGGGTAAAACAAAATAAATTGTTTAAAACTATTATGTCATTTATAAATAATGTGTTATTTTTGTCTCATTATTTGTATCAGGCGATGATAGATAAATATACGACGGACAAAATATATAATGCGGCACAGATTGTTGATGTCGTGTCGGATTTTGTTACACTTCGTAAGAGAGGTGTGAATTATGTGGGATTATGTCCTTTTCATTCGGATAACACGCCATCGTTTTATGTCTCCCCTTCGAAAAATATCTGTAAATGTTTTGCCTGTGGGGAAGGAGGTACGTCCGTGCAGTTCATCATGAAGCATGAGCAGGTTTCTTATTACGAGGCATTGCGTTATCTGGCGAAGAAATATAATATTGAGATCAGGGAACGGGAGCTTACGGACGAAGATAAGCGTATGCAGAGCGACCGGGAGAGTATGGTGATTATTAACAGTTGGGCGCAGAAATTTTTCACTTCACGTCTGTACGAACATGAAGAAGGAAGACGAATCGGCATGTCATATTTTGCAGAGCGGGGATTCCGTGATGATATCATACGTAAATTTCAGCTGGGATACAGCCTCAACAAGCGGGATGATTTATTCGAGAATGCGACGGAACGCGGATTTAATGAGGTGTACCTGTTCAAGACGGGTCTTGTCTATAAACGTGATGACGGTACGGTTGCGGATCGTTTTCACGGACGTGTTGTTTTTCCTGTACATACGTTAAGCGGGAAAGTGATCGCCTTCGGAGGACGTGTATTAGGGAAGAAAGATAAGGTCGCGAAATATGTAAATTCGCCGGAAAGTGAAATTTACCATAAAAGTAACGAATTATACGGCGTTTATTTTGCCAGACAAGCGATTGTTAAAGCAGATAAATGTTACCTCGTAGAAGGTTATACCGATGTCATATCCATGCATCAGACCGGAATTGAAAATGTTGTTGCCTCGTCGGGCACATCGCTTACGGATGGACAAATACGTCTTATTCATCGTTTCACGAATAATATAACAGTACTTTACGATGGCGACGCCGCCGGCATAAAAGCGGCCATGCGGGGTATAGATATGTTGCTTGCGGAAGGGATGAACGTAAAGGTCGTTCTCCTTCCCGAAGGAGAAGATCCGGATTCTTTCGCCCGCTCGCACAATTCATTCGATTTCACATTGTATATAAATGAACATGAAGTTGATTTTATACGATTTAAAGCGGATTTGTTGCTGAAAGAAGCCGATAACGATCCTGTCAGGCGGATAAATCTTATAAAAGAGATGATGGAGACCATCGCTGTTATTCCTGATAATATTACCCGTTCGGTTTATATTAAGGAATGTAGCCGTTTTTTTGACGAAAGGGAACAACTCTTAATTGATGAGGTTATAAAAATACGAAGCCGGCGAATCCGGTCCGCCCAAAGGATACCGGCTCAAAGGACTTCGCCGCCGTCGTCGTCGGATTCTTCTCTATCGGATTCGCTGTCGCCGGGTTCGCCGTCGCCGTCGCATTTGCTGCCGTCGGATTCTTCTCTATCGGATTCGCTGTCGCCGTCGCTGTCGCCGGATTCATCTTTATCGGTTTTGTCGTCGTTGATTTCGCCGTCGCCGTCGCCGTCGGATTCGCTGTCGCCGCTGCCGGATTCATCTTCAACGGTCTCTGACTTATCCGTATCTGCTCATCAGACGACAACTGCCCAACCGGATTCGTCTCCGGCGATTTCCGCTCAACCTGCAGATGCCGTTCAGTTGAATCCGGTTTCATCAGTTTTTGCAAGGACAGCATCCGATCATCCATTCAAGAAATACGAATTAATATTGTTACGTTATGTAATACGTTATGGCGAACGGATTCTTTTTTCAGACGGGGAGAGTGATGAAAATAGTGATACTGAGCATTTTGTGAGTGTTTCGGAATATATACAGTCGGAATTGCAAAAAGATGAAATAGAAATTCAAACGCCGATATACAGACGTATTTTGGAGGAAGCGATTGTTCAGCTTGAAAATGAAGATTTTACCGCATCTCATTATTTCCTTACTCATCCTGATCTCGAAATCAGCAGATTGGCCACGGATATGATAAGCAATAAATATCCGCTGAGTAAATATTTCGACAATCCCGAAGAAGTAGCGCTAAAACAGACGACTATTTCCGACGAACGGCAGGAGGCGGAGAATGAAGCTCGGAAAAGGGAAAAAGAACGCGATCAGTTGGAGCGTTGGATCGTACATGATATATTTACATTGAAAAATGCTTACATAAAACATAAAATCGACTATGTCAACAAGCAAATAAGGGAATGTCTGTCTGACGAAGAAAAAGTTATGATGCTTTTGAAAAAACGCATGGAGTTGGACCGTACAAAAATCAAATTGAGTAAGGAGCTGGGAGAGAGAATAATAACCGGTATTGGAGGATAAAATAAAACATATAAAAGATGGATTTTTTAGAAACGAAAGACGTGGTAAAACGGTATGCCGATCACTGTGCATTGAATAAGGTCAGTATTTGTGTGCCGAAAGGAAAGATTTTTGGATTGTTAGGCCCGAACGGAGCGGGAAAAACGACGCTGATCCGTATTATCAACCGTATAACTGCGCCCGACAGCGGGGAAGTCTGTATAGATGGCCGTCCCTACAGATCGTCGGATATCTATCGGATCGGTTATTTGCCGGAAGAACGCGGATTGTATAAGAAAATGAAAGTCGGTGAGCAGGCGATATATCTTGCCCGGTTAAAAGGCCTCTCGGCTGCCGAGGCGAAGCGCCGTTTAACGGTATGGTTCGAGAAGTTCGGTATCATGCAGTGGTGGAATAAGAAACTCGAAGAATTGTCGAAAGGCATGCAACAGAAAGTTCAATTTGTCGTGACGGTGATACACGATCCCGAACTGTTGATTTTTGACGAACCTTTCGGCGGCTTTGATCCTGTTAATACGGAACAGCTTAAAAAAGAGATTATTGCATTAAAGAATGTCGGTCGCACGGTTATTTTTTCTACTCATAATATGACATCGGTAGAGGAAATATGCGACGATATTGCATTGATAAACAAATCGGAGGTTGTCTTGTCCGGTCATGTGGCGGAAATACGTAACCGTTTTAAATCAGGCACATTTAATATATGTGTAAAAAATGATACATTTGAACCTTCGCCGGCTGTGTTTACCATCCTTTCCGAAGCGGCGGGGGCAGGCAATACGCTCAATGTGCGTATCCGTAAGGAGACGGAACTGAGTAATTCCGCATTACTGAACATACTGACGCAAAAGCATGAAATTATCTCATTCTCCGAGGAATTACCTTCCATGAATGAGGTGTTTCTGAAAACAGTAACCATTAATCGTTAAAATGATACCGCTATGAATAGAATAGGAATAGTTGCAAAAAGAGAATATTTACACAGGGTAAACAAAAAGTCATTTATTTTTATAACATTGTTTGCTCCGGTTTTGTTTGCCGCCATGATGTTTGTCCCGTTATGGCTTTCATCGATAAAAAGCAGTGATGTATACGAAGTGGCGGTCATGGACCGTACCGGCAAATATGCGTCATTATTCGAGGATACGGACAGATTCAGGTTTGTCGGGGACGCCGGTCATGCGTCGGCAGATGAATCAAGGAATAGTCGTCCTGATATTTTCGCCTTTCTTGAGATAACGGACGATTTGCTTGAAAATCCGAAAGCCGTCACGATTTATTCGGAAAAACAGATTCCTCAGGATTTGAAACGCGAGGTAAATCAAGTGTTAAAACAATATCTTGAAAAAGAAAAACGTGCGTCGTTTAATATCCCGAATATTGATGAAATCATAGAAAAGAGCCGCGTCAATATCGACGTTCAGACGATTAAATGGGGTAAAGACGGAACGGAGAGCGAATCGTCGTCGGAGGTAAGCAGTATCATCGGCATGGCGTTTACACTCATTATCTATATGTTTATATTGATGTACGGTGCGATGGTAATGCAGAGCGTGATGGAAGAAAAGGCGAATCGCATCGTCGAAGTGATCATTTCTTCAATACGTCCTTTCGACCTTATGATGGGTAAAATAACAGCTATCGGGCTGGTAGGCATTACCCAGGTCTTTGTCTGGTGTATAATGACGACGGTACTGGTTGGCATTGGAGGCATGTTTATGGGCGCCGGCGGCGGTCACGACATTTCGGCCATACAGCCGGGCATGCAATACGGTATGGCCGGCATGTCGTCATCGGCAAATATATTGTCAAAGTTCAGCTCTTTCAATTTCGTCGAGATAATCATATATTTTGTTTTGTTTTTTATAGGCGGGTATATTTCTTATGCCTCATTGTTTGCCGCTGTTGGTGCTGCGGTAGATAGTCCCGAAGATTCGCAGCAATTTATGACGCCCATGATGGTTCTTCTTATATTTGCCGTTTATGCCGGTATGTATAGCATGAATAACCCGGATGGCCCGCTTGCATTCTGGTGTTCGTTAATCCCGTTTACTTCACCTGTCGTGATGATGATACGTATCCCTTACGAGATACCGTTCTGGCAGATATTAATTTCACTTGTGTTATTATTTGCTTCGGACATATTTTTCGTGTGGTTATCGGCAAAGATTTATCGTGTGGGCATTTTAATGTATGGTAAGAAACCGGGTTTTAAAGATATAGCCCGCTGGGTAAAATATTGAAGCCGGGACGGAGTGTCCGGAATGTAAAAAACATATATAAAAAGGCGTCCTTTTTTTGGGGGAAGGACGCCTTTCTCAATTTTCACAGGATTTATCCTAAGTAAGCTTTCAGCAGTTTGCTTCTCGAGCCCTGGCGCAGACGCCGTATAGCTTTTTCTTTTATCTGGCGTACACGCTCGCGGGTAAGACCGAATTTATCTCCGATTTCTTCCAGCGTAACTTCCTGACAACCGATGCCGAAAAACATTTTTATGATTTCACATTCTCTTTCAGTCAAAGTAGAGAGTGCGCGGTTAATTTCTTTTGACAGCGATTCGTTCATCAATTCGCCGTCGGCAATAGGCGCATCGTCATTTACCAGGACGTCGAGCAGGCTGTTATCTTCGCCTTCTACGAAAGGAGCGTCAACAGAGATATGACGCCCTGAAACTTTCAGCGTGTCGGAAATTTTATCTACCGGGATGTCGAGTTCCGAGGCCAGTTCTTCAGGCGATGGTTTACGCTCGTTTTCCTGCTCAAACCGGGAAAAAGCCTTGCTTATTTTGTTTAACGAACCTACCTGATTCAGCGGTAAACGAACGATACGTGACTGTTCGGCTAAAGCCTGAAGAATAGATTGACGAATCCACCATACGGCATAGGAGATGAATTTGAAACCTCTTGTCTCGTCAAATTTCTCCGCTGCTTTTATTAAGCCCAAATTACCTTCGTTAATGAGGTCGGGGAGGCTTAATCCCTGATTCTGGTATTGTTTTGCCACCGACACAACAAACCGGAGATTGGCTCTTGTCAATTTCTCCAATGCTCTGCGGTCGCCTTTTCTTATGGCTTGTGCCAATTCAACTTCTTCTTCTACCGTTATTAAATCTTCACGACCTATTTCCTGAAGATACTTGTCTAAAGAAGCGCTTTCACGATTCGTTATTGATTTTGTTATTTTTAACTGTCTCATTAGAATTCGCCCTCGTTATAAATGATACAAATGGGGTGCAAATATAACGCATTTTTTCGGAATATGCTATATGTCACCCCTTGTTTTAAGTTAAATTAAGCATCATTAATCGATTAAATCAATTGCATAGTGCCTTGTCGCCCCTGAATTAGGATAGAATCCTTTGATTAGAAGGCCTTTTTCGTCGGTACTTCCTTTCAGTATTTTATCTACGATACTGAAGAAATCTTCGGGTGTCTGTATTTTCTGATCGTTAACAATCATGATAATAAACCCTTTGCGGATTCCGCAGTCTCTGATTTTACCTTTTGAAATATCGTATACTTCAATCCCGTAGTTTACGCCGTACTCACGTTTATCTTTATCGCTAAGGACTTTGAATGCGGCGCCAAGCGTCTCGGCGCTATTATTGCCGCCTTTCATAATTTCGGTGTTGCCCTGGATATTCTTCAGTTCTACGGTAAACTCTTTTTCTGTTCCGTAGCGGTCTACTTTGACTTTAACTTTGTCGCCCGGCTGATATTTCAGTATCTGCTCCTGCAGATTGTTCATCGAGGTCACTCGATTGCCGTTAACGGCTATGATGACGTCGCCGATTTCTATTCCTGCTTCTTTAGCCGAACTGCGCATGGTAAAGTCGGCCACGTAAGCGCCTTTAAGCTCCTTAATCTTCGGGTCTTCGCTCTGTTTAACAAGTTCCGGTTCGGCGATGGAAACACCCAACATTGCGCGTTGAACGGCTCCGTATTTTTTTAAATCACTGACAACCTAACCGGCAATGCTTATCGGTACGGCAAATGAGTATCCCGTATAAAGCCCGGTTTGCGAATAAATAGCCGTGTTAATACCTACGAGTTCGCCTTTTGTGTTCACCAGCGCTCCGCCGCTGTTTCCCATATTAACGGCTGCATCGGTCTGGATAAATGACGTGATTTTGTCCTTGTCGCTTTCGCCGGTCATGATGGAACGTCCTTTAGCGCTTACGATTCCGGCTGTTACGGTGGATGTCAGATCAAACGGGTTACCTACCGCCAATACCCATTCTCCGACTTTCAACTGTTCGGAATCGCCAAACGTTATCGGTTGCAGGTCGTTCGCTTCAATCTTTATTAAGGCGATATCCGTGCTCGGATCGGAACCGATCACTTTCGCTTTGAACATCCGTTTGTCGTTAAGCGTGACACTGATGCTGTCGGCATTATCTATCACATGATTATTCGTAATGATATAACCGTCGGTAGAAATGATAACGCCCGACCCGGATCCCGTACGTAATTGCTGTCTGGGACGGTTATCTCCGAATCCGAAGAAAAATTCGAACGGGTCGACATATTGCCTGCCGATGGAAACGGTAGACATTACTTTTATGTGCACAACAGCATGTACGGTCTTTTCGGCAGCATAAGTGAAATCCGTATTTTCCGCCGCAGCGCTGTTATACGTTGTCAAATGAACAGGCTGCTTGAATGTATCATTTGTACCTTCGGAATATCCGTACTGACCGGCATTTTTATTTTTCATAAAGTAAGCCGTTACTCCCGTAGCCACTCCTCCGCTGATTAATATGATTAATACAGCATTTAATAGATTCTTTTTTAATTTTCCCATAGCTCTTATTGTTTAAATAAATTCTTAAATTTAACATTTTTCTTTTGCAAATCTAACTCAAAAAAAGTACGATTATTTCTTGCTGCTCCCATATTTTTGATACTTTTAACCAAGGGCGACCATGATTAACCCAGCTTAACTATACGGAAAGCCGATTCAGTTCATTTTAACATTTCCTGCCGGACATTTTGTCAGTCCCATATTTGTCACTGTTGTCGAATCGGATTCACAAAAAACGGATATCGGATATAGTTTTAAACATTATACTTCAAGCGGTCATGTTTTGTGCACAGGAATCGTCAAAAAATCGGAAGTTTAACTTTAGTACTGACCGTATTAAAAAGAATCTTTTGTGATTTAGCGCCCGAATTTCTTCTTCGGATAAATTCGGTTGAATAAGCATACCTTGCATTACTCTTTCTTTGCACATAATACCAAACAGTTCAACAATAATACAGGAAAGTTTAGTTCGGCAACCGCTGAAACTTGAATCCGATGCGCTTCAACAATGCTTTCGAGGTTTTAAAAACAATACGCTTCAACCGTATCGACTCGGCACGTATATCGTGCTGTTCCTGCGCCTCGCGTACTGTCTCCGCACTCACCGAAAATGTGCCGAAATCTTCGATACTCACATTGTTGCCGTCGCCCAACTCGTCGAGAATGCCCTTTACAAGCATCCGGGCAGCTATTTCCAACTCAAAAGCGTTGAACGTCGTACCTTGTGACGCCCTGTCGCACAATTCTTTCAACCCGACTGTTCGCTTACGGATAATGCGCGGAAACAGTCCGCGCTTTCTGCCTTCTTCCGGATGCAGGTTATCCGTCTGGCTGTCTAATCTGTAATATATACTCATTTCTCGTTATATGTTAACTTCTTTATATGCTGTGTTTATGTAACTGACAACTGCCGTTTGTCTGTAAGACCTGCGTCTTATCACGACAAGACCTACATCTTATCATGGAAAGACCTACGTCTCATTACAGTGAGACCTGCGTCTTGTTTGCATGAGATGCGGGTCACAAAGATAATACATAATTTTGAATCGGATAAAAGTCGTGCGGGTTTTTGATAATGGTCGGGCTTCTTCCGGACAAAATTACCGTTTGGGCTGTGGCTTTTATCGTTTGGTTTCTCTGGTCTCAATGCCGCTTTCGCAGCTACTATACTCTGTACGCGGTGTAAAACAGTGATCTCCGTAGAGACGTAGAGACGCGCGGCCGTGCGTCTCTACCGCCGCAATAACAGCAGGCTTGTCCGTCACATTGTGCGGTACGAAGTCATCCGGTAACCATGTCACAAAATAATGCCGTGCACAGTATATCTATCAGTTTGTTGTAAATATCGCGCAAAGCCGTTCTTTTATCGGAGCGCCTTTTGTATGCGGTTTATGAACATCAATGATAGATTTAATAGCGCTGTTCTGAAACCGGATGCGCGAACCCGATGTTTTCCCCTTGGTGCTTGCCACATATCCAAGCCTCGATAACAACGTTATCAGTTCGTCAAAGGTAAAATCCTCCGGGAGCTTCTTAAAGCGTTCTATCAATTTATCTTTCGTGGCCATTAATCTTATTATGTTCGGCAAAGGTAACTGAATATGGTTGCATCACCAATTTCCCCTTGATTTTTATTTGCCGGTTCAAAAATATTCACATCTTGGTGGTATTCAATTCATTTTACTCGCTTTTTACCACCTCCGCAGGGTTGCTGCCGGCTGCGTTTAGCACCTGCCCCAGCACGGTAAGCAGAACCACGGCGACTACTCCTGCCATCACTCCTGCTGGCAACCACCAAGGGATGTCCGTTCGGTAGGCATATCCCTGCAACCACCGGCTCATGGCAATGCAGGCCGGCGGAAGCGCAACGACGCCGGCAATGATCACCAGCAGGGCATATTCGCGGAAAAACATGCGTACCACGTCGCCGGCTTCGGCGCCCATTACTTTGCGGATGGCTATCTCTCTGCGTCGCCGCCGCGTGGAGGCCGTGGCTACGGCATAGATACCGAACAGCGAAATCAGCAGGCAGACGGTCGCCAATACGGAAAACATCTTCAGGCCGGCCTGCTCGGAATAATTCAGACGGTCGTACAGCTCGCCTACCGGCGTCAGGCGAACATCCGTCAAAGAGGCATCAATACCGGGGAGGATATCGGCGATTCGCCGTATTGTCTCCGTTTCCCGGCCGGAGGCGACGCGGATATAAAGGGTGTTGTACGATTCGGAAGAGGGTATGAAAATGGTCGGAAGGATTCGACTGCGGAGCGACAGGGTGTGGAAATCATTTACCACGCCCGCCACTTCATATTCCTTCATGGAGTTATCATTGGCAGACGGTATGCGAATAATGGAACCAACCGGTTCGCCGCCAAGTCCCATCACCCGGACGGCTTCCTCGTTGAGCACGATTTTATGCGTTTGCCCTTCGTCCCACCATTCTCCCGTACGCATTTTTAATCCGAACGTTTCGTCGAAACGGTTGTCGGTAAGGATGCAGTGGAAAGCCGTCTTTTCGTCCGGCGATTTTCCCG
>JAITBC010000365.1 GCA_031283785.1 Tannerella sp.
GAATACAGACGGATACGCTCGATAATCGCCCAAACGGGTATTGCGCCAATCATCGCTCTGACAGCAACAGCGACGCCAAAAGTTCAGAACGACATTCAGAAAAATCTGGATATGCTTGACGCAAACGTTTTTAAATCGTCGTTTAACCGTCCCAACCTCTATTATGAAATCCGTCCCAAAGTAAACGCAATGAAGGAAATCGTAAGGTTTATCAAAGCCAATGAAGGTAAATCGGGAATAATATACTGCCTTAGCAGGAAAAAAGTCGAAGAAATCGCCGGATTTCTGGATGCAAACAATATCAGAGTATTGCCCTATCATGCAGGAATGGATTCAGTTACACGTTCGAATAATCAGGACAGTTTTCTCCTGGAAGACGTGGATGTGATTGTGGCGACAATAGCCTTCGGAATGGGAATTGACAAACCCGACGTCCGTTTTGTGATACATTATAATATACCGAAAAGTCTTGAAGGATACTATCAGGAAACAGGACGGGCAGGCAGAGACGGCGGAGAAGGGCAATGTATTCTGTTTTATGGATATAAGGATATTCAACGGCTGGAAAAGTTCATGCAGGGAAAACCGTTATCGGAACAGGAAATCGGAAAGCAACTGCTGCTAGACGCCGCTGCTTATGCCGAATCTTCGATATGCCGGCGTAAATTTTTGCTGCATTATTTCGGCGAAGAATATATGGCAGATAATTGTGAGAATTGCGATAACTGTCTGTCTCCCAAAGTGCAGTTTGAAGGACGTGATGACATCGAACTTGCTCTTTCCGTTATTACTACAGTGAAAGAAAAATTCAAAGCCGACCATATCGTAAACATTTTGATCGGAACGCTCAATTCCACAATCAAATCGTATGAACATGACGACCTCGAAGTGTTTGGTGAAGGTATGGATAAAAGCGCAATATTCTGGAACTCCATAATACGGAAAGCTCTCGTGGAAGAATTGATAGACAAGGATATCGAAAACTATGGGCTGCTTTATCTAACCGACAAGGGACGGAAATTCATGGAAAACCCGTATTCGATAATGGTCACTCAGGACAAGGAATATGAAGACGGCGACGATGACGATAATATACAGCTCGGCGGCAAAGGTGGAGGAGCATGTGACGAAGAACTTCTGGCGATGTTGAAACAGGAATGCAGAAGTGTCGCCAAGAAACTGAATCTGCCGTCGTTCGTAATATTTCAAGACCCTTCGCTCGAAGACATGGCTACTCAGTATCCTATAACGGTTGACGAACTCAAAAACTGTCAGGGAGTTGGAGAGGGAAAAGCAAAAAAATACGGCAAAACTTTCATCGCCCTTATAAAAACATATGTCGATGAAAAAGAAATTATTCGTCCGCAGGATATAGTCGTGAAATCGGTTATCAACAAATCCGGGAATAAAGTTTTTATAATACAAAGTATTGACAAAAAAATAGATTTTGCCGATATTTGCAAGGCACGAAATATCGACATGACAGTGCTGCTTGACGAAATCGAATCGATAGTAAATTCGGGAACAAAACTGAATATCGACTATTATATAGACGAAGTTCTGGATGAAGATAAACGCGACGAGATATTCGATTTTTTCAGAAATGAAGCTGAAACAGGCACTTTGGATGAAGCGCTTGAGGCTCTGGACGACGAATATGAAGAGGATGAAATAAGACTGGTGAGAATTAAATTTATGTCGGAAATAGCAAATTAATATTATTATTATGAATAGTTCAATAAAAAAACGGGCTGAACTTTGGCTTAGCCCCGATTTCGATGAAGAAACACGCAAGAACGTAAAAGAATTGTTTAACAATGAGAAGGAACTGACGGAAAGTTTCTATAAAGACCTCGAATTTGGTACAGGAGGACTTAGGGGAATAATGGGAGTCGGAACTAACAGAATGAATAAATACACGGTCGGTATGGCCACGCAAGGGTTAGCGAATTATCTGCGAAAACAGTTTCCGAAAAAATCACTGAAAGCAGTTGTTGCCTACGATTGCAGAAACAACAGTCCATTTTTTGCCAAAGTGGTTGCGGACGTCTTTTCTGCCAACGGGATAATAGTGTATTTGTTTGAATCCTTGAAACCTACGCCGGAATTGAGTTTTGCAGTACGATTCATTGAATGTGATACAGGCGTAATGATAACAGCGTCGCATAACCCCAAAGAATACAATGGATACAAAGCATACTGGAACGACGGTGCACAAGTAACATCTCCGCACGACGTCAATATTATGAAAGAGGTTAACAGGATAAAATCCGTCAAAGAAGTTAATTTCGAGGCTAATCCGGAACTTATTGTTGCCGTTGGCGAAGAGGTTGACAAAATTTATCTCGAAAAACTAAAAAGCCTTTCGATTTCTCCCGAAGCAATTGAAAAGCATAACGATATCAAGATAGTTTATACTCCTTTACATGGTACGGGCGTGAAATTAGTGCCTGAATTTCTTGATAATCTCGGATTTAAGAACATAATACATGTTCCCGAACAGGATGTAAACGACGGTGATTTTCCAACTGTGATTTCGCCAAATCCCGAAGAATCAAGTGCTTTGACTTTAGCTCTGAAAAAAGCACAGGACGAAAATGCCGATTTGGTTATGGCTACAGACCCCGATGCTGACCGGGTCGGGATTGCCGTGAGAAATGATAAAGGCGAACTTCAGCTGCTTAATGGTAACCAAACTGCTTCAATTTTGACGTATTACTGTCTGGAAAATCTCAGCCGCCAAAATAAACTGAAGGGCAACGAATATATTGTCAGAACGGTGGTTACTACGCATCTACTGACTACGATAGCAAAATATTACGGCGTCGAAATTTTCGACGTACTTACAGGATTCAAATATATTGCCGAAGTGATCCGTGAAAATGAAGAAAAAAAGACTTTTATCTGCGGTGGCGAAGAGAGTTACGGCTTTTTGATCGGTGATTTTGTGAGAGATAAAGACGCTGTCGTATCCTGCGGAATGATTGCCGAAGTCGCCGCATGGGCTAAAGAAAACGGTAAATCGCTATACAGTTTGCTTTTAGATATATATTGCCAGTTCGGTTTACACGAAGAAAAACTGCTTTCGATAACCAAAAAGGGTAAGGAGGGTCTGGATGAAATCAAAGAAATGATGAAAAACTACAGAAATAATCCCCCAAAAGAAATTGCAGGCTCGAAAGTTGTCACGATAGTCGATTATCTTACCAAACGGCAGACAGATATTCTTACAGGAGTTTCAACGCCGATAAATCAGCATAAATCCGATGTACTGCAATTCTTTACACAGGATGGAACAGTCGTTTCCGTTCGTCCCTCAGGTACGGAACCCAAAATTAAATACTATTTCGAAATGCGGGCGGATTTGAAAAATAAGGCCGATTATGAGATAGTATTGAAGCAATTGAACAGTAAATATCTAACTGTTGTAGATGAGTTGGGATTGAAAACGGGAATATAGATACCTACAGGCAAATTGAGTTTGTTAGGCGTACATCCGGAATTAGGGTATCAGGTTGGAATAAAACACAAAAAGATGAGCTATGACCTGACCATGGTTTTTAAGTTTTTAAATTCTCTAAATGATTAAAAAAGAAAAGGCTCCGACGATTTGGAATTAACCAATCATTTTTTCGGCGCGTATATTGGTATTGATGTCGGATGGAACATTCATACTTTTCGCAGGCATGAATTTCAAATATACTGCACCCGTCCACAAATTGAGTTTTTTCTGTCCATGAAATTTTAATTCGGCGGAGCCAATTTCACTAATTTTCACTAATTTTTGCGTGTTAACCTATGTAATTGGCGGCTGTTTTATTTCAGTTTCATACCGAGGGCAGTATAAATACAAACACAATTTCTGATTATTTCAAATATTCGGATTGTGTTTTTCGTATCATGAATGCGCTGCTTATTCGCTAGAACATCTCTTACATTCATTGAGACCTCATATACATTCATTGGAACGTCCCTTACACTCGTCGGAATGACATTTACATTCAAAAAATCGCCATTTACATTCGTCGGAGAGCAATTTACATTCAAAAAATCGCCATTTACATTCGTCGGAGAGCAATTTACATTCGAAAAACTGCCGTTTACATTCGTCGGAGAGCAATTTACATTCGAAAAAATGCCGTTTACACTCGTCTGAGAGCAATTTACATTCGAAAAACTGCCATTTACACTCGTCGGAGAGCAATTTACATTCAAAAAATCGTCGTTTACATTCGTCGGAATGGCATTTACATTCGCTGGAAGTCTCTTTACATTCGTTGGAATGCGCCGCTCATTTCAGAAATATCATATCTCCCGAAATATAAGTTTTCATACAGGCATGTATAAACTGTTCGGCGGGCATAATTCCGTAAAATCATGTCCGCCGAATTAGTGTTAAACAGTCTGAAACCTTCTAATCACAAACAAAGATTTTTACTTTTTAACCGGTTCTATAACATACTTATAACTGTAAGAATCATACTTTATATA
>JAITBC010000443.1 GCA_031283785.1 Tannerella sp.
CAAATACGATTGCCATTATAGAAGCCGACGCTCCGACAAGGAAACTGTTGTCGGGAACTTGTTTCAGGAATGGGAAAATATTGTATGAAATAACAAACAACAATCCTCCTGTTATTCCTCCTAACACATAAAGTCCTCCTAACAGGCGTCCGTTAAAAAACATGAGGAATATTTTCCCGAACCAGTGCAGCCATAGCATATTGAAAAGGATATGCAGGAAATCGAAGTGTACGAACATATATGTAACAATCGTCCACGGACGATGTAAAAGTAACTTCCATGACGACGGCGCCTGTATATATTCGAGGAATGACGCCTCTGTCCCGAACAGGTGCATGATAACGATCAGCAGCCTTATCACGATAAAAACCCCTACATTAATATATATATATTTGGTTAATATGGATCCGGCATTAAACCGCCGGGTTATTTCAGTAAAAATATTTCCCATTGTCTCTGTCTTTTTTTCTCCAATACAACACCAGAATTATACCGAACAGCATCCCGCCGAGATGGGCAAAATGAGCAACATTATCGCCTTTTATTTCGGCAAAGCCGGCAAAGAGTTCGATGATTCCATATCCTGTGACCATATATTTTGCTTTTATCGGGAAAGGGAACGGGATTATAAATAGTTGCATGTTGGGAAACAGCATGCCGAATGCAAGTAAAATCCCGAATACGGCGCCCGACGCTCCTACGGTAGTCGCGTTTATAAGGATGTTCAGTTGACCGCTTATCGGGTCGGTATAATTCATCCCCTGTTTAATGACTCCATATCCTTCTCGGTATATTTCCGCAATTACGTCGGGGGTCAAGTTTACCTCAACGGTTTTTATCCGTATATATGCGACAAGCATGTTAACCAGGCCGGCGCCGACGCCGGTTATCATATAATAGGTGAGGAATCTTTTCGGACCCCATACGGATTCGAGTATGCGCCCGAACATATAGACGGCAAACATGTTAAAGAACAGATGGCTCAGTGACCCGTGCATAAACATATAAGTTATGATCTGGTGAAGGCGGAAGCCGCGGGAGGCCGGATAATGGAGGCCTAACATATCCGTCAGGTCTAATTTCGTCATGATAATGGCAGCAAGCCAAAAAAGCGTATTGATAATTATCAGGTTTTTGGTTACTGCAGGAACGTTTAAGTATGGGTTAGAGATACGTTTATTCATTCGTTATATTATTATTACAGGATGCAAAAATACAAAAAAACGGCATTGTTTAACCTTTTTGTGTTGAAAAACATATGTTTCGCACAAAAAAAAGAATAAAAAATTGCGAGGTTTGGAAAATAAAGCTATCTTTACCGCCGTAAAAAGGGTTGTAAAGGCATTTTTATAGTCGTAATATGTTTACTAATTAAAATTTTTATTTTCTATGAACAAAACAGATTTTATTGGAGCGGTTGCATCTAAAGCAGGTATCTCCAAAGTTGAAGCAAAAAAGGCAGTAGAGGCTTTCATTAAAACAATTGAAAGCGCAGTTAAGGATGGCGAAAAAGTATCCATTTTAGGATTCGGAGCTTTTTCTGTAGTTGAAAAAGCCGCCCGTAAGGGAGTTAATCCTAAGACAAAAAAGCCGATCGACATTTCGGCTCGTAAAGTGGTGAAATTTAAACCGGGCGCAGGACTGGCAATGATTGTGAAGTGAAAACGATGTCGTTTTTTTAAAAAAAAAGAGGACTTGTTATGCAGGTTCTCTTTTTTTCGCTTAAAAGAGCCGAAAGGAGAATCGGTTAACAGATTTAGAGGTCGAGCTTTTAAAATGTGAATAAATGAACAGGTAAGTTTTACTGGCTTGTTCTTTTGTGCGGTGGCATTATTGTTTAGCCCCCCTGGGGAAATTATGCCGTGCTGGATTAAACGGAAAAGCGGAGATCGTTCGGGGGATTGAAAAAACGGCATACCTTTCGTGGCGGAAAAAATAATTCCGCCACGAAAGGAAATGCCGACAGGCATTGAAATAGCACAATCTTCACTTTTTATTCTTGAGCTTTATTTCCATGTCCAATCCCAGAGCATCCAAAACGCTCATAATAGCCTTGAAAGAAATGTTTACTTCTCCCCGTTCAATCTTAGTAAGTGTGTTTACCCCTATTCCGGATAAAGTTGCAACATCTCTTTGCGTAATAGAAAGAGTTTTTCTACGTTTTCTAATAATGTTCCCTAAATTATTCATAATTACAAAAAATAAAATTCGCCTGCAAAAATAGTATTTTTATAAGTATGTAGCAACACATAGTTCATAAATTATGAATTTTATCCGAAAAAAAATGATGCCGGGAACAAAATAGGCAAAGATTATTTACCCTGTTTCATGCGCTAAATCAAGCAATATAGAGGTAATTCAGGTTTTCCGGATTAAATTTCAAAGTATGCTCGCCAAATCGGCAATTAAATCATTTGCATCTTCCAGTCCGACAGACAGACGGAAAATTCCTTCTCCGGCAAAATCATTCCATGATTGCCGCTGTTCGGGAGTAGTAAATCGAAAAGATGTCTCCTGCAAATTTTTACTGTCCAGATAGAAGATAAGCGACCGGTGATGTCCTAATGAGACAGCATAATGAATGATCTGCAAATTTTCTGCAAATTTCCGGACAAGTTCACCTCCGTTTTCGACCTGAAAAGTAATCATCCCCGAGAAATTTTTCATTTGACGCTTAGCCAGTTCGTATTGCGGATGTGAAGGTAATCCGGGATAAATCACACGTTTAACTGCCGGATGATTCTCCAGAAACCGGGCTATTTGCAATGCATTATCTTCATGTACGCGCATACGGACAGGGAAAGTTGCCAGTCCTCTTAAAATCAGCCATGCATTAAACGGGCTCAATGAGCCTCCCAGTCGAATAGCCGTTTTTTTACGTAACGCAGCAAGGTCTTCTTTACGTCCCAGAATGGCGCCTCCAAGCGCATCGCCATGTCCGCCAAGATATTTTGTAAGCGAATGAATGACGAAGTCCGCACCTGATTCCAGCGGTCTGGTGGCAAGCGGTGTTGCAAAAGTCGAATCGACAGCCAGTTTAGCGCCCGCCCGGTGAGCAATCCCGGCTGTAGCCGCAATATCCGTCAACCGTAACAGCGGATTACAGGGGGTCTCGATATAAATCAAACGGGTATCGGGCCTGACCGCTTTTTCTACCGCCGCCAAATCGGCGGTATTCACTTTTGTTATTTCAATGCCTAACCCGGGTATCATTTCGTTGGTTATTTCCGACAGTGCAGCATATGCCACATCACTTATCACGGCATGGTCGCCGGCTTTAAGTAAATGAAACAGCAAGGCCGTAATAGCTCCCATACCGCTGGCAAAAGCAACGGCAGTTTCCGCACCCTCCAATACAGACAGCTTTTCTTCCAACTGATGTACCGTCGGATTACCCCAGCGTGTGTAGAGAAACGTATCGTTCTCGTCCATCCTTTCCACCGAGAATCCGGCATCAGCATTTGTAACAAACGTAGTCGACATAACCAAATTCGGCGATGAAGCGTTTGTAAACGGGTCAGGATATTCTCCTGCATGAATAGCTTTAGTGGAAAAGCCGTAACTGTTTTTTATATTCGTTGCCATTGTCATTAAATTGTATTTGCGATGCAAAAATACATCGCGTGGATATTTATTGAAATAGCATAAATATGGTATTTTTGTTTTATTCCGAAACGAATAATGATACGGGAAATCCCGTGGTTGTACTTTTCCAGGTGATTTCAGATTCTTTTATCTCTGATACAAAATTAAATTTTACTGTGAAGGTTGCATTTATGCCGGCTTTATCTTTTTCATTCCAGGCTGCTCTGTCAAGAAAAGCCTTCAATTGATATGTGTTGAAATGATACTGGTTAGTACCCGGGTTCTCATCATCGTCACCGGATGAATTTACGGCGCGAATAAAAAGATTATAACTGCGCACGCCGTTTTCTTCCGTTACCATATCGTCACTGTTATATGATATGTCCCAGTTTAGTTTCGAATCCTTATCATGATTGACGGCATGAGTAATAAACAGGTATCCTTCAGCATATCCAAAAATGGCGTTGGAGCCGCTGTATAAAATCTCGCTGACAGGAAGTTCGCCTGTCATCACTTCCGACGTATCCGTGAGATATGGCGCAGCATAATATTTGTCGGCTTTGGCAATCGGATAAACGGATCCGGTATAATATCCGTTTACCGCTACCATTTCGGAAGAGTTTTCCGGTAAATCCCAGTCGCATGTAATCTGAAAATACCACCCGTCTCCGAGATCCATATTACCGCTGCTTATCAACGAATTCAATTCAGGGCCGTAAAAATCTCCGTATAACGTCTTCATTACCGGCGTCGTGTAATTCTTACTGTAATCTAAAACACCGACATAATAATCCGTCCCTGTGTTATTACCCTCAAGACAGGAAGTGAAACTTACAACCGCAATAAGCGCCATAAGCAAAAACGAAGTCAACTTTCTCATTTCTATTCTCTATTATTTAATTAAACATCTAAATTTTATTGCCGTATCAAAAACCAAAACGTATTCCGGCCTGCAAAGATATATTAAAAGGTTTATCCGACCTAATTGTTTTTATCTCACTTTTATTATCAAAATAATATGAAGCGCCGGCTTCGGCATATACATTAATAAATCTCCATAGCGGATAATTTATCCCGCTACGTGCATTAACAGACCACACAGGCTCTTTCATGCGAAGATGTTCGCTTCTCGTTTTTATCAGATTCCCGGACGTTATCGTTTCTTTAAATATTCCTGCAACATTAAATTCGCACATGCCGCCGGTCGATGCATATAACTGGAAGCGCTTCCATTCGGCAATCTTATATGATACGGACAGCGGTATGCCTATATAGTAAAGGTTTTGTCGGGATTCTTCCAAATCGCCGGTAATATTACCGGAACTCCATTCCGAACGCAGGATCGTAGATGTGACGCCACTTTGCAATGACCATCGGTTGTTCAGGTAATAACTGACGCCTAACCCCACAGATATAGGCGTTTTATGTTTAATTTTACCTGTCGGGATTTCATATGGGCGTGTTTTAAGGCCGTCGCTGGTACCGGAAATACCTGCATCTTCCAAACCGCTTCTCGATTTCATAAATCCATCTTCATTAATTTTCATAACATCCTTATCCCGGATATATTCATCGGACGACCGGAGAAGGGTATTACCCGATATCACATTACCTGAAGTTGAATTCACGGCATAACTGCCGCCTCCCATGCCGAATCCCCAACGACTGTGCTTAACGTCGGACGAGGCGTCTGCAATAAGCGGTTTTTCATGAAATGTCGTTACACCCTTTATATTTTCAAATTCCCGCATGTAATCTTCATTCGGATTATCCGATTTTGCCTGTTCAATATTGATCATATTCCTGACAATAGAATCCATTTCGCCGATTCCCGGAAGTTCCAGCCGTACGGGATGGTCTTCTTGTATTACCGTATCGAACCGTGCTAAGCGCATCTTTTGCGGGTGGCCGGGTGAAGCCGTAACGTTTTTCCCGGCTGCATCAGCCGACTGTCCGGTCGTCATACGGGATAATCCTGCGGCTAAACGTTCCTTTTCAATCCCGTTATCAACGGGTTTTTCAGCAATAACGTCTGTTCCGTAGCTGTCAACAACGGCAACTGCATCAGGCGCAGGATCGTCGTACGAATAAAAATACAGACCTCCGAGTATCAGCAATACCGTTATTGCAGCCGCTATATAACTATATCTGAGATGAAGCCCGACAGATCTGTTCCCCGGTAATTTCCCGGATATGATATTCCAATCGTCGGGACTTACATTTACTTCGAAATCATATAATTTCGAATGTATTATTTTTTCCCATTTTCCTTTTTCTTCTTTCATTGCAAATAACAAACTAATTATTGAGGATCATTTTTTGTAGCAACTTGCGTGCACGCATATATTGCGAACGCGAAGTGCTTTCCAGTATATTAAGTTTTTCGCCGATTTCTTTATGAGAATAACCTTCGATAGCAAACATGTTGAATACCGTCCGGTAACCATCCGGTAAGGATCTCACATAAGACATCAGTTCATCGGAAGATATATCGGAGACAAGCGTTTCGTCCGGTATTTCCGCACAGTCCGCCTCATCGATATCATCGGCATTCCTCAGTATGTCGTGATGACGCAGATGCTCCAGTGCACAATTGACAAAAATTTTTCGTACCCATCCGTCAAACGAGCCGTTACCCGTATACGTTCCGAGATTGGTAAATAATTTAATAAAGCTCTCCTGCATCAGATCGCGGGCGTCTTCCGTATCTTTTACATACCGGAGACAAATCCCCATCATCTTGCGGGAATACCTGTCGTATAAAGCTTTTTGCGCCTTACGGTCACCATCAATACAACCTTTTATCAGTTGTTTTTCATCCATATGTCATTACGTCCGTTCTCCTAATAGTGATGCATTTTTTTCTAAAAACGCTGCATGGAGTTTGTTTTTTTGATGACAAAACTACACGAAAAGCATGAATTTCCCAAGCGCATGAAATGAAAAAACGGTTTTTTTGCAGAGGAAAGGCAGTGATTTATTTTGTATTCCTCCCTGCTTGCACTATCTTTGCACACTGAATTAAAGTTTATGATTATGGCAGAAAATATAATTCCTGAAGGTAACAGGAGAAGTTTAAACTTTATCGAGCAAAAAGTAGAAAGCGATTTGGCGGAGAGTCTTAACGGCGGACGTATCCAAACCCGCTTCCCGCCCGAACCGAACGGTTATCTCCAT
>JAITBC010000200.1 GCA_031283785.1 Tannerella sp.
ACCTGCCACTTCCTTCTTCCGTCTTTATTTTTTTGCTCATATGAAACCGTTTTTATGTCGGTACAAAAAGAATGATCTTTTTTCGGAATAACGGATCAAAAAAATCAATAGCACCTCAAAAAAAGATTTAACCTGAAGAAAAAGAAAGTAGTTTTTACGACAAATTATTGTATGATTTACGCTACAGACAACTTTCCGGGAAAAAATTAATACTTGCATTCGAAGCCCTTGAATTAGCGGCTAATCATCATTAATCCGCTTTAGTGTGCTGCGCTCGCATCGGCATTGTACTTCTTACCCTCCTAATGGCGTCCAAGAAGTTGTCTGTCCGGAGTGAAAAGTGAAAAACTTCCTGTATATTTGCACAGTGAACACGAAACGGTTACACTGGTATAAAGTAAAAAAGTCAGTTATGAGAACAAAGGAAGATAGCAGGCCGAACACGAAGAGCTGTATTATAGCGAACCCGATATACGACACCGTATTCAAGCGCCTGATGGAAAACGAACGTATAGCAAAGTTTTTCCTCGGCACGATTCTGGAAGAACAGATTGTTGATATAGACATCCGCCCCCAGGAGTTTACCTACAAGAAGGAAGACGAAAAAATCGAAGCTGCGTCCGACGGTATCGGATATTCCATATTCCGGATCGACTTTATGGCTACAATACGGACGAAGGAAGGCGAAGAGAAAAAAATACTGATAGAAGTTCAGAAATCGTGGGACGAAAACGATTTGATGCGTTTTCGTAATTATCTTGGCGAACAGTACAGGAAAGTGGACAAGGTGAACGGCGTAAACATCGTTTTACCCATCACCACAATCTACATACTTGGCTTCAATCTTGCCGGCATGGAAAGTGCATGTATCAAGGTAGAGAGGAACTACCGCGACATGATAGAGGGCAAAACAATAGAAGCAAGAACTCCATTCATCGAAAAGCTCACCCACAACAGCTATGTGATACAGGCGGGAAGAATCACCGACCGTCGTTACAGCACAAAACTGGACAAACTGCTTAGTATATTCGAGCAGGCTCATTTCATAACGGAAGGTTCGGAAACGGGCAAACAGTATCCCCATCCGACAGACGACGAAGACATACGTTTCATCACCTCCGTGCTTCACGAAATGATCACCGACCCGGAGGAACGCAAAGAGATAGAACGTGAAGCGGAAGCGTTACGAATCATCGACGACCTGTTCGGCAAGAAAAACAGGGAACAGAAGCTTGTTATCGAAGAGCAGGCAAAAGCTCTTGAAGAACAGGCGAAAGCTCTTGGAGAGCAGGCGAAAGCCCTCGAGGAGCAAGCAAAAGTCCTTGAAGAAAAGGATAAAGCCATTGAAGATAAGGATAAAGCCCTCGAAGAGCAGTCGAAAGCCTTTGAAGAATTGAAAAGGCAGATGGAAGAAATGCAAAAACAAAAATAAACGGGAAAACAGACTGTAAACAGGCCGGTTGCCGGAATTTACGAAACAGGAAGCAAAGAATTGTCGTGTGACGGAAAGATTTCGCGGACAGGCGATGAAGCAAGTACAGTTGGTGTATTGTGATGTTGAATTTGCGTATGAATGTTTTTTTGGGTTATTATTAGGTTAATTGAAAAAAATCCGTATCTTTGCGTATTATTACATAGTTTGGATAGAAATAAGGAGACGGATTATGAAAAAGATATTTTTGTTGTTAAGTATATTATTGTCGTTATGTACGGTGATAAGTTGTATAAGCGAAAAGGTCACGGATGGCGACATGCCGCCTGTTCCTCCTCCTCCTCCGCCGCCATCTGAGAAAAAATATACTTTCAGGGTGAACGCTACGGTAGAAGAAACGCCGTTAAGCAAACAAAACGTGTCATCCGATAATATCGGTTTGTTTGTATACAAAAATAACAGTATCGATCCTATACAAAGGAATAGATCCGTAACATTAAGTAATGGCTATCATGAATATGAAATCACAACCGGCGATTCTACCGGATACTGTTTCGCTTATTATCCTTATTCTTCCTCTTTAACGACAGGTACGACTTATACGGGAACGCTTTCCCCGACTCAAAATCAGGCGGTCTCATCGTCCGTATCGGTTGCCGACGTGCCTGCATCATTGACGAATCAAATGTTAATGATATCGAATCAGTCGGAGGAAGTAAATTTTATAGACCAGATAGCAAATATTCAATTTAAGCATGTTTTTTCTTTATTGTGCTTTAAAATAACAAAAGACGCTTCGCTTACACAATTTTCCGGCCAGCGCATAAAGAAGTTTGAGATGTATATGGCGGGCCGCGATACGCTTACTCCGTTAGATGTTTTATACAAGTTCTCCGGCGAGTATTCGATCGACGTGAAACGTGCGCCGGGATCATCCGGTTATTCCGAGCCGAAATTTTCATCCGCATCTGCGAAAATAACGGCAGAGATAGCAAACAGTCCCATGATAATGTCAAATTCAAATACGCCTGTTGTCGTATGGGTTGTTATTCCTCCATTCAAATCGTATAATAATAAATTGGTTGTGCGCATGGAAACGGAGGATGATGATGGGCTTTCGTTTAATACATTTTCTACTTTCAGCGGATTCGGAGACATTTTGAGGAATACGGTGACTGCTTTTAATGTTAACTTGACAAAAGCGGATCTTTATTCCGACGATGTGGTGAGGGAGTCGTTCGTCGACAAGCCGGCAAACAGTTACATTATCTCCGAGCCGGGCCTGTATGAGATTGCCGTAAAGAAACCGGGCGGCGGCGATTTGCCGGATGGCGTTTCCGCAGATTGGTTGTGGGCGTCGAAAGCGGGCGGCGGTCAATTTGAAATAGAGGAGTTGATAAATGATATCTCTATCATCGACGCCGAAGATCCGCAGAACAGGAAAATAAGATTTCGCGCAGGCTCGGAACTTAGCCTTAAGAAAGGAAATGTTATTCTTGCACTTAAAAATGCAAATAAGGATATAGTCTGGACATGGCATATATGGATTACCGATGCGCCGAAAAATATGTTATACGGAGCTAAAGTGTTTTTGGACAGGAATATCGGGGCGTTATCGGCGGATACGGCGTCTGTTCCGGCTATTGATACTTATGGGTTCGTTTATCAATGGGGGCGTAAAGACCCGTTCTTTGGCGGAGACGGCCGGATATTTGATGAAGCGAACGGTATACTGTCGGTTGCCCGTGCGAACACAATTGTTAATAATAAGACGTCCGGACTATGGAATACGGATGTGGACAGGTGGTCGGAGGACGACGCGTCGACATACGGGACGGAAAATGAATCCGTCAAATACCCGATGAAATTTATCTATAACGGTAATCCTTCGTCCGAAGAGGATGATCCGGCGGACTGGCTTAAGGCAAGTAATACGGCGTTGTGGTCGGATGCGGGAAAAACCGATTATGATCCATGCCCTTACGGATATAAAGTGCCTTCCGGATATAAAGTGGGAGAATCGGCGAGCGATTTTAGTATGTTGCATAACGCATATAACGACTATAACATGTATATTGATCAAAAGGTCGATCCGGACACGCCGCTTCCCGGAGAATGGTTCTATAACCGTTATAACAGTAACCGGTATTGGATATATTCCGGGCCGAGCGGTCATACGGTATGGCCTACGGCCGGTATGAGGCAGGGGCGTAATGTTTCGGGGAAATGGATCGGCGCGCAATTGAAATATTCAGGGACGGACGAACACATGGGTAAAGGGTATTACTGGACGAGTACACCTTTGGAAATTAACGGGCGGAAAGTTCCCGGCGCTTCTTCCAGAATCTGTATGTATAATACGCTCTTATATAGCAGAGATGATTTTGGGCCGAATGTGGACGCTTATCCTGTCCGTTGTGTGAAAAAAAGTGAGTAACCTCGCCGCCCGATTTATACAGAGATGAAGGATTTTATTCGCGTATTGAAACGATTTGTGCCGCCATATAAGAAATATGTTGCGCTCAATATATTGTTTAATATCCTTTCGGCAACGTTGAATCTTTTTGCCTTTTTCCTTATCATACCTATCCTGAAGATTCTTTTCCGGATGGATGAGACGGTTTATGCCTTTATGGAATGGTCGTGGCAGCCGTTGTCGCCGGAATGGTGGCGATCGGTTCCCGAAATTGCGCAGAATAATTTCTACTGGTATGTAAATGAACTGATCGTTACCCGCGGAGGGTCGATTACGCTGATCGCCCTTGGCGTCGGGCTGGCGCTTATGACACTGTTTAAGACGCTGGCGATGTATATGGCTTTTTATACGATGATTCCTATCCGTACCGGCGTCGTGCGGGATGTGCGGAATCAGATAAACAGGAAAATTACGGAGCTGCCGTTAGGATTCTTTTCTGAAGAACGGAAGGGGGATATCATTGCACGCGTGTCGGGCGATGTGAACGAAATAGAGGTTTCTATCATGAGTTCGCTTGATATGCTTTTTAAGAATCCTATATTGATTGTCATTTATCTGGCGGCAATGTTTATTGTCAGCTGGCAGCTCACGCTGTTTGTTTTTGTTTTGCTGCCGGTTGCCGGGTATATAATGGGAAAAGTCGGGAAAACGCTTAAACAGAAGTCGCTTGTGGGGCAATCGCAATGGGGCGCGTTGATGAGCCGGATAGAAGAAACGCTCGGCGGGCTTCGTATTATTAAGGCATTTAACGCAGAGAAGAAGATTCAACAGCGATTTGAAGAGATAAATGAGACGTTCAAGCGTACGACAAACAGGATTTACCGGCGTCAGCAACTGGCGCATCCGATGAGCGAATTTCTCGGTACGGTGACAGTCGTCATCATCCTCTGGTATGGCGGAACGCTTATCCTTAGTAATAATAGCCCGATAGATGCCCCTACATTCATCTATTATCTTGTGATTTTTTACAGTATTATAAATCCGGCGAAAGAACTGAGCAAAGCTGCTTATGCAATACCGAAAGGCCTTGCTTCGATTGAACGCGTGGATAAGATATTAAAAGCGGAATCGGATATTAAATCGCCGGCGAAGCCTGAACGGGTAAGTCTGGACGAAGCGATAGAATATAAAGACGTATGGTTTCGTTATCGGCGCGAATGGGTGCTTAAAGGTATCCGTTTGCGTATCGATAAAGGCAGGACGATCGCTCTCGTAGGGCAGTCGGGTTCGGGGAAAAGTACGCTGGTCGATTTATTGCCCCGCTTTTATGACGTCGTGAAAGGCAGTATCACGATTGACGGCGTCGACGTCAGGGATGCGTCGCTGTATGATTTGCGCGGACTGATGGGTATTGTCAATCAGGAAGCCATCCTGTTTAACGACACATTCTTTAATAATATAGCTTTCGGAGTAGAATCGGCCACGCGCGAGGAGGTGGAAGAGGCCGCCCGTATAGCGAACGCTCACGAGTTTATAATGGCTTCCGAAGCAGGATATGATACGAATATCGGAGATCGGGGCGGGAAGCTGTCCGGCGGACAGCGGCAACGTATAAGCATCGCCCGTGCAGTCCTGAAAAATCCGCCGGTGTTGATATTCGATGAGGCCACTTCGTCGCTTGACACGGGATCGGAACGCCTCGTCCAGGAAGCGCTCGAGAGCCTGATGCGTAGCCGTACGACGATTGTGATCGCGCACCGCCTTTCCACGATCCGTAATGCGGATGAGATATGCGTGATGCATGAAGGCGAGATTGTCGAACGGGGCAAACATGATGAACTGCTGGCTATCGGCGGTTATTATAAACGTTTGTTCGATATGCAGAAATTTTAGATGCGCTTGGCGCGGGTTCTTGTCGTCCGGAAAAAAATGATTTGCAGTGTGCTTGATAACCACTTAAAAAAACAAGGATTATGAAAAAAATGGTTTCTCTCCCCTTTATGTTATTGGGGGTTTTATTTGTTGTATGTCTGGTTGTTTCCAATATGATGGAGACGAAAATTATTCAGTTGGGTCCGATTACTGCAACAGCCGGCCTGCTGGTTTTTCCCGTTTCCTATATTATAAACGACTGTATTTCGGAAGTATGGGGATATAAGAAAGCCCGATTGGTGATCTGGAGCGGATTCGGCATTAATTTCTTAGTGGCAGGCATATTCCGGTTGGCCGTAATGATCCCTGCCGCGCCGTTCTGGGAAGGGGAGGAGAGTTTTAATTTTGTATTTGGGATGGCGCCCCGTATTGTTATTGCGAGTCTTTGCGCATTTCTTACCGGCTCGTTTCTGAATGCTTATGTGATGAGCAGGATGAAACGGACATACGGTGAGCGTCATTTTTCCTTACGTGCAATTGTCTCTACGCTTGCCGGCGAGAGCGCAGATTCGGCAATCTTTTTCCCTGTTGCATTCTGGGGCATACTCCGGCAGGAAGAATTATTGCTGATGATCGTAACACAGGCTGCCCTGAAATCGGTATATGAAATAATCGTATTGCCTGTCACCGTGCGTTTTGTACGTTATATAAAAAATATAGAAGGCAGTGATGTTTATGATACGGATGTATCATTTAATCCGTTTAATATTAAAGATATGTGACGTAAAAAATCCATTGCTGTTTATTTGCATCACACCTTGCCCGGCGTACCTTTTGCGGCAATCTTCACAAAAAAGCGAAAGGCCCCTAATTCGGCAAGCCCATTTTGAGCGGTGCAAATGTGGTGCAGTTCTTAAAAATAAAAACGTAGACTGTTGGCATTTTGTTAAGCTCTTCCTCTTGGACTTGAACCAAGGACCCTCTGATTAACAGTCAGATGCTCTAACCGACTGAGCTAAGGAAGAATATTTTTTTCAAAATTGCGGTGCAAAGATAAGCGTTATTTTCTAAATATGCAATACTTTTGCGGAAAAAAAATTACCGCATGGCGGGCGGCGTTTATTTTTGTATGTCATATAACATTATGAATGTGCCGGTTACATGTGATATAGCGTTTAATATAAATTATAATAGAAGAATGAAGATTATTGGTATTGGTAATGCGCTTTTAGATGTGTTGCTTCGTTTGGACGGCGATCAAATCCTGTCGGTGATGGGCGTGAAAAAAGGCGCAATGGAATTGATTGATGAATCTGCGATGAGGGAGATTCTGCAAGCGCAGGCCGGAATGCAGCGTTCGGAAGTTCCGGGAGGCTCGGTTTGTAATACGATGCGTGCGATGGCGCGGCTGGGCGCAGAGGTCGGATATGCGGGGAAAATAGGAAGTGATAACGCCGGAAACGTTTATGAGGCAAAGACGGGAGAGAGCGGGGTGGATACTTATTTTGTCCGTGTGAAAGGAATAACAGGATGTTCTACCGTTTTGATATCGCCCGACGGCGAACGTACGATGGCGACGTTTCTCGGTCCTGCCGCAACGTTGTCGGACGAAGAAATACCGGAAGATATCCTTCGCCGGTATGATTGCGTTTATATGGAAGGATATCTGGCCTCGAATGAGAAATTATTTCTTCCGGCGATGGAACGGGCTAAGCGGTTGGGGCTGAAAGTCGCATTGAATTTATCGAATTTCAATATTGTCGACGAGTTCGGTCGTTTGTTGAAAGAAGTGATACCTGCTTATGTAGATATTCTTTTTTCGAACGAAAGCGAAGCCGAAGCATATACAGGGCTTCCTGCACGCGAAGCGATGGACGTTATATTGAAAGACGTCGAAATAGCAGTAGTTACGGTTGGTAAAGACGGCGCTTTTGCCGGCGCTAACGGGCAGGTCGTGCATGAAAAGGCGCTGGGCGGTAATGTCGTCGATACAACCGGTGCGGGTGATAATTTTGCAGCAGGATTTCTTTACGGATATTCGGTTGGCGCAACGTTAAAGCAGTCGGCGCAAATGGGGACTTTGTTGTCTGCAAACGTTATAGAAACCGTCGGCGCACAAATCCCGGAAGAACGTTGGGAGCAAATAAAATTAAAAGTTAATGAGATTTTAAGGAAATAAGCGTATAAATGACTATTTTTACGCCGTTTTTTATAAGAAATGAAATGATATGCGACAAATAAAACTAAGTTTTCTGTTGGTAATCCTCTGCGTTTGCGGTATGTATGCACAGGGGAATATTGCTGTGGATACGGATTTACAACTGTCCGGCAGTAATAAAAACGATGACAATCGCTTTGAAGTAAGTAAACAGTTGGATGTTTTCAATGCCTTGATAAAAGAGGTAGAGATGTTTTACGTAGATTCGGTTGATATTAGAAAAATGATGCGTCGAGGTATTGATGCGATACTGAAGGGGCTTGATCCGTATACGGAATATATACCGGAAGATGAAATGGCGGATCTTAAATTCCTTACAACGGGCGAATATGGGGGAATAGGCGCTTATATACGTTCTCGTGAAGGAGGAACGGTCATAACCGAACCGTTTGAAGGGATGCCGGCGGCTGTTGCCGGCCTCAGAGCCGGAGACAGGATTCTTGCGATAGATACGGTGGATGTGTCGGGGATGCCTTCGGATGAAGTCAGCTTTTTGCTTAAAGGTGTTCCTAATACGAAAACGGTGCTGAAAGTGCAACGTCCGGGAGAGAAGAAACCGCGCAAGTTTGATGTCGTGCGTAAGCAGGTAATCGTTAATCAGGTTGTACATTACGGCGTTTATGGGGATAACACGGGATATATTTATCTGAAAGGGTTTACGGATAAAAGCGCCCAGGAGGTGAAATCGGCGTTTGAAGACCTGAAGAAAAATTACCGGATAGAATCGCTTATATTGGATTTGCGGGATAACGGGGGCGGAATACTTGAAGGCGCCGTTCAGATTGTGAATCTTTTTGTTCCCAGGGGCAAGGAAGTGTTGACGATGAAAGGGAAGGCGAGTCAGTGGGACAGAACTTACCGTACGTACAACGAACCGATGGATACGCTTATGCCCCTTGTGACGCTTATAAACGGGATGTCGGCGTCGGCGTCGGAGATTGTTTCGGGCGCATTGCAGGATATGGATCGCGCGGCGCTTGTCGGGCAGCGTTCTTTCGGGAAAGGTCTTGTCCAGTCGACGCGAAACCTGCCTTATGACGGGAAATTGAAAGTGACGACGAATAAATATTATATTCCGAGCGGCCGGTGCATACAACAGTTAGATTATTCCCACCGTAGCGCCGATGGCAGTGTTGCCGCTATTCCCGATAGCCTTACCTCGGTGTTTTATACCGAAAACAGACGTCCGGTACGCGACGGCGGCGGCATACGTCCCGACTTCGAGGTCGAAGAGGAAAAGATGCCTACGATGCTTTATTATCTGTATACAGACCGGGATTACATCCTGTTTGACTATATAACGGAATGGGTCGGTAAACATAAGACGATATCTCCTGCAGAAGAATTTGAGTATTCGGACGAGGATTATGAATCGTTTAAGACATATATGATAGAAAAGAATTTCGAATATGACCGGCAGAGCGAGAAAGCGCTGAAAGCGCTGAAAGAAGTGGCTCAAATTGAAGGTTTTCTGGAGGATGACGCTACGCTGTTTGCATCGCTGGAGGAAAAACTTAAACCTAACCTGGAGTATGATCTGAGACGATATGAGAAAAATATCAAACGCCTGATTTCGTCGGAAATCGTAAAGCGTTATTATTACCAGCGGGGAGAAATACAACATAATCTAAAAAATGACGATACGCTACGGAAAGCGATCGAGGTACTGAAGAACCGGGAACTTTATAAAGAGACGTTGCAGCCTTCGTCAGCTAAGGAGAACGGCGTATAACATACGTGTCAGTTTCTTTTCTTGACGACGGCCTGTGCGACGTTAATAATATAGTCTCCCAATTTTTCACATTCGGAAACGATATCCATATAATAGATGCCGTCTGCGTATCTGTACTTTTTGGCGTCGATGTTTTCGATATTGTCGTTTTTCAGTTGATTACGGTAATTGTTGATTTCGTTTTCAATATTGACGGAGATGTTCATATCCTCATTTGTTATTTCCTGTTCCGGTTTTTCAAGGAGTTCGTTCATGTGTAAAATAGCCTTGTCGTCGAGGGCAAACATCTGGTCTATGCTGTGATCCTGGTTGTCGGTGAATACCGATTTGCCGTCGTTACGGCGTTTGACGGCTTTTGCCAGGTTGTAGCATGAATCGGCAATGCTTTCTATTTCAGAGATAACACGCAGCATCATGCGGATGTTTTCTTTTCCTTGCGAACTTAGGCGACCTTCCAGCGCTTTTGTGAGGTAATTGGCGATTTCGATTTCCATGCGGTCGCTTATCTGTTCGTATTTTTCGATGCGGGCATATATTTTGAGGAATTTGTCGATATCTTTTTCATAATAAAGTTCCTTTACCATGCCGAACATACGATGTACGCGTTTCCCGTATAATCCGATTTCCTGTTTGGCAGGCGCCAGCGTAATCTCGGACGTGGAAAGGATTCCGGCGGAGATGAATCGCAACTGAAATTCTTCTTCCTGCTGGTCTTTTTTCGGTTTGATGATACAGGAACATATTTTTACGTACAAGTTCACAAACCAGATCATGACGCATATATTGGTAATGTTGAACAGGGTGTGGAACAGCGACAGGCCGAAAGAAACGGAAATCTGCAGCGACAGCGCTTTGTCCTGCAATGCAATAAGTTCCGGGTCGGTGAATTTCTCCCCGGAAGTGATTTGTTCTACAACATCGGGATGAAGGTTGTTTAAGAAAGATGTCAACTCTGCCGGATTCCCCGGTCCGTAATTCGTCACGATCCATGATATAAGATTCGTGAAAGGGTAGAATAGCAGAAGCACCCAGCATACGCCGAAGACGTTAAATATGAAATGGGCGAATGCGGCTCTCCGGGCCTGGATATTTGCTTTAAACGCCGCAATATTCGCCGTAATGGTTGTGCCGATGTTTTCGCCGAGAACCATTGCCGCCGCCATCTCGAAAGGTATCCATCCTTTTGTGCACATAATAAGCGTTATGGCTACGGTTGCGCTCGACGATTGTACGATAACGGTGAGCGCCCCTCCGATGAATAAAAACAGAAGTATGGATACATACCCCATAGATGTATAATTTTGTATAAAAGACAGCGCTTCGGGATTATTCCGCAGATCGGGCACCGAATCTTTAAGGAACGTCAATCCGAGGAAAAGAAGAGCAAATCCCATCATGAACTCGCCCCATGATTTACGATTATTGTTATTCGAAAAGATCAATGGAATACATATACCTATGATAGGTAATGCCAAAATGCTTATATCCACTTTGAATCCGAAGATAGAGATCAGCCATGCGGTAACGGTTGTACCGACGTTCGCTCCCATAATAACGCTGATAGCCTGCGCCAGATTGAGTAATCCTGCATTTACAAAACTTACAACCATAACGGTCGTCGCGCTCGACGACTGTATGAGGGCTGTGACAAACAAACCCGTAAAAACTCCGGCGATCCGGTTTGATGTCATTACCGAAAGAATATTTCTTAATTTATCTCCGGCAACCTTTTGAAGGCCTTCGCTCATGATTTTCATCCCGTAGAGGAACATTCCAAGCGCACCTGTCAGCGTAAGAAAATCTAAAAAAGAATAATCCATGATGTTTGTTTTATTTTTTTCGAGACAAAAGTACATATTTTGTATGTATTTTTATAGTTTTGTCGGGAATATATTAAAAATAACGCAAGTATGATACGGCATATTACGATTTATTGCAAGAACAATCACGTTTACAGGGAGGTGAATATCGGTTCTTCCTTATCTGAAATTTATCTTGCGGCAGGTGCGCCGTTGAAATATCGTCCGTTGTGTGCCCGTGTTAATAATCGGGTGAAGAGTCTGACGTACAGGTGTTGGAAATCGAAAGACGTCGAGTTTGTGGATTATACGGATCAGTCGGGCTTCAGGGCATATTTGCGTTCGCTTTGCTTTATCCTTTCGAAGGCGGTGAACGACCTTTTTCCCGGCCGGCAGTTCAATCTGGAGCATCCCGTGTCGAAGGGATATTATTGTGCATATGCCGACGGGGAGAAGATTCCCGGCGAAGCGATAGCCGGTATAAAAAAACGAATGGAAGAAATAACAGCATCCGATATGCCGTTCAGACTTAACACTGTCCGAACGGCAGATGCCGTGGTGCTGTTTCGCGAACGCGGCATGAAAGATAAGGCATTGTTGCTTGAGACGGCGGGTATGCCTTATTCATCCTACTACGAACTTGATGGATATATTGACTATTTTTACGGATGCCTGACCCCGTCGGCCGGTTATATCGGTTTGTTTGACGTAGCGCCGTATGAGGAAGGGATGTTGCTGCGCGTGCCGCAGCCGGAAAATCAGGGGGAACTCTATCCGGTAGTAGGGCAGGAGAAGATGTTTGCCGCATACAAACGTTTTATAATATTGCAACGTACGCTCGAACTGGATAATGCAGGCGACCTGAACCGGGCGATACGCGATGGCCGGGCGGGGGAGGTCATCATGGTATCCGAAGCCGTTCAGGAGAAAAGTATTGCTTCTATTGCAGATGAAATAGCCGAACGTTATCATCATGAAGGAGTGCGTGTTGTACTCATTTCGGGACCGTCGTCATCCGGTAAGACAACGTTTACGAAACGCCTTGAGATACAACTGATGACGAATCTTCTTCATCCTCTGGCGATCTCTTTGGACGACTATTATGTGAACCGTGAGGATACGCCGCGCGACGAAAACGGGAATTATGACTTTGAATCGTTATATGCGATTGAATTGCCTTATTTCAGGCAGGATATGCGGCGCCTTATTGAGGGAGAGGAGATTGCCGTACCTTCGTATAATTTCGAAACCGGGAAACGGGAATACCGGGGTAAAAAACTTAAAATGCAACATAATTCCATCCTTTTGCTGGAAGGAATACACAGTTTGAATCCTGAACTGACGGACAATATCCCGCAGGAACGTATTTACAGGGTATATGTATCGGCATTGACAACGGTTTCGCTGGATGGGCATAACTGGATTCCTACGACCGATAACCGTTTATTGCGGCGTATCATACGCGATTATCGGTTCCGTGGTTATAGCGCCCGGCAGACGATTGCGATGTGGCCGAATGTGCGCCGGGGAGAAGATAAATGGATATTCCCGTATCAGGAGAATGCCGACCGGACGTTTAACAGCGCCATGATTTATGAACTGGCTGCCCTCCGCCGCCATGCCGAACCGATTTTATACGAAGTGCCGGAAATGGAAGAAGAATATGCCGAAGCATATCGTCTGCTTCGCTTTTTGAAATATTTTAATTATATACCCGAAGATGAATTGCCGGGGACTTCTTTACTCAGAGAGTTCCTGGGAGGAGGGAAGTTTAAATATTAAGGTTTTTCTTCTTTACCTTTACATCATCACCACCGAAGTATTCACGGATGATATATAGTTTTAAGTAACCGCAAAGGTAATATAAAAATATCAATTACTACAGGACGCCATCCATATTTCAGATTGCATCAGATTTAAACTCTTTTTTACGCGGTGCATCTTTCCGGTTGCCGGATGAACAGCCTTTTTTACAAGATTCGTCACAAGCACCGTCTTCAGTTGAATTTATATTTTCCGTTGCTATCCTTTTGCTTTTCGGATATATCCGATAGCGTTTCTGCAAAGAGTGGTGATTACATTCCACTCTCCCGACGATACGGCTTCGTTGGGAAACAGTTTGGATCCCATGCCGACGGCGGTCACACCGGCTTTGAACCATTCGCAGAGGTTTTCTTCGGTCGGTTCGACGGCTCCGGTTGCCATGATCATAGTCCAGGGCATTGGCGCTTTCACGTTCTTCACGAACGATGGTCCGCCGACGCTTCCTGCCGGGAAAATTTTACACAGGTCGCATCCCCATTCCTGGGCGAATCCTATTTCGGATACGGAGCCGCATCCGGGGGTATAAGGCACAAGGCGGCGGTTACATACTTTTGCCACGTCGGGATTAAACAGGGGGCCTACGACAAAATCAGCGCCAAGCTGGAGATATAACGACGCTGTCGGCGCATCGACAATTGAGCCTATGCCGAGTATTATTTCCGGACATTCACGGGAGGCATATTTGTTGAGTTCCGCAAATACTTCCTGCGCGAAGTCTCCCCGGTTTGTAAATTCGAAAGCGCGGACGCCACCCTCGTAACATGCTTTGAGTACATTTTTTGCCGTGTCGGCGTCTTTGTTGTAATAAACGGGAACGATACCCGTACGGACGATTGCATCCAAAACCTGTAATTTGTTAAATCTTGCCATAGCTGTTTGTAAATTGAATGTTAAATCATTAAAAATGATGAATGTCGTTGCAAAGAAACAAATAAAAAATGAATTATAGCGATAGTTTTATTATTTTTGTACCCATTATATAATCGGTTATAACTTTTAATACTGAAAACATATGATTAAGAAGATCTTTTTATTATCCTTACTGTTATTATGGATAGGAGCAGGATGTACTGCGGATAAGGGTACAGGCGGCAATATCATGTTTGGGGATTTGCAGACGGAAATGCGTAAGAATCCCGAAGGTCTGGGCGTGGCGAAACCTCGTTTCTCATGGAAATTTACGAGTGACAAGCCTGATGTTATGCAAAAAGCGTATCAGTTGGATGTCGCGGCGTCGGAGGAAGCGCTTAAAGGCGGTGGGTCCGGTTTGCTTTGGAGTTCGGGACGCATCGAGTCCGACGCTTCATTGTTAGTAGAATATGCCGGCAAGCCTCTTGAATCGGGGGAAAAATATTATTGGCGCGTTACGATCTGGACTAATCGGGATGAGTCGGCTCAAAGTGACGTTCAAAGCTGGTCGACGGCTTTGTTTAACGATTCGGAATGGAAAGCCGGATGGATCGGCATTAATGATCCCGAAAACCTGAAGGTAGAAGACAATCGTACCATTCTTCCGGCACGTTATCTGCGTCGCGAATTTGAAATCGGCACATCAAAAATTGTCCGTGCAACGTTGTATATTGCCGGTCTTGGTTCTTCGGTGCCGTATATCAACGGCAGACAGGTTGGCAATGATGCTTTCGGGCCGCTCCCGACGTGGTATGACGTATCTGTGCCTTATCTGACTTATGATGTCACCTCACTTATTAAAAAAGGTGCGAATGTAATTGGCGCAGTGCTCGGCAACGGACGTTTTCTTACGATGCGCGAACGCGGAATGTTGGGATTCGGCTTACCCCGCCTGATAGCGCAATTAGATATCAAATATGCAAACGGCGAACATGCAACGGTAGTTAGTGATGAATCGTGGATGGCTACGAACCGTGGCCCTATTCTCGAAAATAATGAGTTCGACGGAGAAAAATATGATGCGCGCCTGGAATTAGGGAAATGGACGGAGGCCGGTTATGATGCGTCCAATTGGAAGAAAGTGGAACGGATGGATGCTCCGAAAGGGAAATTGACGGCGCAACTGTCGCCCAGCCTGAAAGTTATGGAAGAAGTAAAACCTGTTTCCGTAAAAGCGGTTGACGGCGGACGTTATATTGTTGATATGGGGCAGAACATGGTGGGATGGATACAGGTTCGTTTGAAGGGGAAAAAAGATACGCCGGTGACGATGCGTTTTGCCGAAGTGTTGAAGCCGAACGGGACGGAACTGTATGTAGATAACCTGCGTCACGCACTTGCTGCTGATGTCTATACCCCTGCAAGCGACGGTAAGTTTACGTGGGAGCCGACGTTTATATACCACGGTTTCCGTTTTGTAGAAATATCGGGTCTTGACAATGAGCCTGCCGTAACGGATTTTACAGGTAAGGTTGTTTATGACGAGATGGCGACGATCGGTACATTTGAGACTTCAAACGAATTGATTAACAGGATTCATAAGAATGCATACTGGGGTATTCGCGGTAATTATCGCGGTATGCCGACCGACTGTCCGCAGCGCGACGAGCGTCTCGGCTGGCTTGGCGATCGTGCGACAGGCGCCTACGGCGAGAGTTTTTTGTTCAATAACGCCTTGATGTATAACAAGTGGCTGGTCGATATAGAAGAATCAATGAATGAGGCCGGCAGTATTTCGGTTGTTTCGCCCCGTTACTGGACGATTTTCAATGACGATGTGACATGGCCTTCCGCATATTTTTATATTGCAGACATGCTGTACAGGCAATTTGGGGACAACAGGTCGATCAAAGAACGCTATCCGTCGATGAAAAAATGGATAGCGCACATGACCGCCGTTCAAATGAAAGATTATATTCTTGTGAAGGATACTTACGGAGACTGGTGTATGCCGCCCGAAAAGCCGGAACTCATTCATTCCGAAGACCCTTCGCGTAAAACGAACGGGGAAGTGCTGAGTACGACTGTGTTTTACAGCATTTTGCAATTAATGCAGAAATTTGCCGAAATGAACGGATTGCCGGAGGATGCCGCCGAATACCGTGGTTTGGCAGCGAAAATAAAAGACGCTTACAACAGGAAATTTTTTAACACGGAAACAGCCCGCTACGATAATAACACGGTTACGGCCAATATATTATCGCTTCAACTCGGACTTGTCCCCGAAGGTTACGAAGAAAAGGTTTTTGCAAATATTGTGGAGAAAACCGAAGTAGACTGTAAAGGCCATGTGAGTGCGGGCGTGCTTGGGATTCAGCACCTGATGCGCGGCCTTACGCAGTATGGAGGACTTGAACTCGCTTATAAAATTGTTACAAACGAGACTTATCCTTCGTGGGGATATATGGTTAAAAACGGCGCTACTACCATCTGGGAATTGTGGAACGGCGATACGGCGAATCCGGCGATGAATTCGCGGAATCATGTGATGTTACTGGGCGATTTACTGATATGGTTTTACGAGAATCTGGCGGGTATAAAGAATGATCCTTCTTCCGTGGGCTTCAAGAAGATATGGATGGAACCGGTATTCCCGGAGAAATTGTATTATGTGAATGCCTCCCGCGAATCTCCTTATGGAAAGATCGGAAGCGACTGGAAACGTGACGGCGATAAACTCACGTGGAAGATTACAATTCCGGCAAATACGACGGCTACCGTTAAACTTCCGTTGAAGTTCGGCGTGAATGTGGATGCAAATCAGGCTGGGGTACGGAGCGTGAAAGAAGATAACGGTTCGTTGATAATAGAGTTGGGATCGGGCGAATATTTGTTGCAGTCAAGATGAAAAGAGATTCTGAACCCGGAAAGGTTTGATATGAAAGTAAAAGATACGGATAAATCAAATAACTCGTTTACCAAACTTGGGAGTGCGACGACAACATATGCTGCCGGATATGATCTTTCGGCGCTCGAAACATTTGAAAACAAACATACGGGGAATGATTATTTTGTTAAGTTTAACTGTCCCGAATTTACAAGCCTTTGCCCGATAACGGGACAGCCCGATTTTGCAACTTTGTACATCAGTTATATACCGGGACGTAAAATGGTCGAGAGTAAATCGTTGAAGCTTTATCTTTTCGGTTTCCGCAATCACGGAGCGTTTCACGAAGACTGTGTCAATATTATAATGAACGACTTGATAAAACTGTTGAAACCAAAGTACATAGAAGTATGGGGAAAGTTTTTGCCGCGCGGCGGGATAAGTATTGATCCGTATTGTAATTACGGCAAGCCGAATACCGAATATGAAGATATGGCTACTTACCGGTTGATGAATCACGATCTTTATCCGGAGAGGGTGGATAACAGATGAGAGAGTGTGCGAGGTTTGATTTTTCTTAAGCAATGATGATGAAATATACTGCAATACCGACAAGTTTGTTTTTTTTGATGATTATGTTTGGTTGCTCTTCCGTAAAAGGCTTGACGAATGAAGAAAAAAATGCGAAGGAAGCCGCCTTGCGTGAAGCGATAGAAAAACGTGCGTATGTTGTCGACGTAGATCGTATGTTGCCCATGAATGGGAATGCACGCGCGCTTACATCGCCGTATTCGTTGGAGGTAAAGGGAGATATGGTGAAATCGTATTTGCCGTTTTACGGAAGAGCATACAGTATCCCTTATGGTGGCGGAGAGGGATTGAATTTTGAATCGACAGTAACCGGTTACAAATCGTCGTTCGACGATAAAGGACGTGCTGTCGTCGAATTCGAAACAAAAACGAAGGAAGACCAGGTTGTCTTCAGGATGGAAATTTTTCCTGACGGATCGACGTCAATTAATGTGATATCGAATAATCGTCAGGCGATATCGTTTCGTGGGACTGTAAGAGAGGGTAATGCTCAATTTTCTCCGACGTTGGACAATAATTGATAATTGATAATTGACAATTGATAATTGACAATGGGTATATATCAGATAATGAATGCGTAAAAACAGAAAGGTGAAGAACGGCAATGATAAAAGAACGGCGGAACATCACCCGTTAAAACCATTCCTTCCCGGCAAGGCAGGGATACTTTTACTGGGGAGTTTTCCTCCGCCTCCCGAACGGTGGACGATGCCGTTTTATTACCCTAATTTTCAAAACGATATGTGGAGGATATTCGGCATCGTCTTTTTCAAGGACAAAAATCACTTCGTTTCCGGCAGCAACAAATCGTTCGACGAGAAAGGCATAAAACTGTTTCTGACATCGAAAGGCATCGCTTTATACGATACCGCCATCGAAATAATACGGCAAAAGGGGAACGCATCCGACCGGTTTCTGGATATCGTACAACCCATAGATTTGCAGAACATTTTAACGCAAATACCCGAATGTCGTAACATCGTAACGACCGGTCAAAAAGCGACGGAAACGCTCATGAATATTCTCGGCATAAAACGAACGCCTCCCCTCTGTGGATATGTCGACACAAATTTTATGAACCGTAAATTACGCTGCTGGCGCATGCCATCTTCCTCCAGGGCATACCCCAAAGCATTGCCTGACAAGGCGGATGACTACCGGCAAATGTTTGAGACAGCAGGATTTTTATAGTATATTTATCCCGCGGACAAAGGTGTATAATATATGTGGTGCACAGGCAAATCAAAGAAATTCAATACAAAATCAGTAAAATACACGGACGTTTATGCTCTTACTGAACTTTTCTTCCTACTTTTGCACAAATAAAATATCAGATGATGAAAGAGCATTTTGAATTTTTGAAAGAATTGCGTGAGAATAATAACCGCGAATGGTTTAAAAAAAATAAGCTGCGGTATGATGCCTTGCATAAGAAATTTATCGGCGCAGTGCAGCAACTGATAGAGAAGATTGCTGCATTTGACGTTGAGATTGCCGGTTTGGATGCCGGAAGTTGTGTGTACAGGATTTATCGGGATATTCGTTTCTCGCCGGATAAAACGCCGTATAAAACGCATTTTGGAGCATATATGACCGGTTTCGGCGGACGGACAAGTCCATATGGCGGTTATTACCTGCATGTTGATCCTGACGGTTCGTTTGTTTCGGGTGGAGTGTGGTGTCCGACGCCGGCTATGCTGAATAAACTCCGGCATGATATTCACGATAATATTGATGAATTTATAGCGATCCTTGAAAACGAAAAGTTTAAAGAAGTTTATGGCGAACTGGAAGGTGAAATGTTAAAACGTATGCCTGACGGTTTCCCTAAGGATTGTCCCGCAGGGGACATACTAAAGTATAAATATTTTGTCGTCTCGTCCATGAAGCCTGAAAAATTCTTCTATCAGGAAGATTGGCTGGAAAAGGCGGCGGAAGATTTCCGGATATTGTATCCTTTTAATAGATTCCTGAATTATACGATAGGCGAATTCTTCGGTAAATGATGATTTCAGCAATTAACAGGCTCTATCGTACGACTTTTTACCGTGGCGGATATGGTGTTCACTCGCCGTTTGCTTTTGATTTAATTACGAATGTGATTGAAGAACGGCGTATGTATTATTGCTATGAAATGCTTGATAATCTGCGGTTGCAATTGCGGCGGGAAAATTGTAAGATCGAATGTGGCGACAAGGCGTTAACGGTTAAACGAGCCATGCGTAAATTTTGTTTTTCTGCGGGAGGGTATAAGTTGTTATTCAGGCTGGCAAACCGTTTTCGTCCCGGGAAAATACTTATCGTAGGGAGTGGTCTGGGGCTTACGCCGCTCTATGCCACAGCTTATTCGAAAGGCGTTGATTGTATTGTTTTCGAACCGGAGCCGTCGATTGCAATTATTGCCCGCAACATGATTAAAAAGTACGCCCATTCTTCAATATCTGTTTATGATAACAACGGTAGCGAATCGGATATGTCGGAACTGGAACAGTTTGATTTTATTGTATGGGGGAAGAATAGACCTTTCGCTGCAGATTTCACGTTTGAGGCTTTTGAAAATATGCTTCGGCATATAACGGATGAAAGTGTCATGATTATTTCCGGGATAAATGAATCTCACGCGAATAAACGGATATGGGAAAAGTTATGCGCTCATACCAGAGTTTCCGCGACTTTTGATGTATATTCATTCGGCATCGTTTTTTTTACGCCCAGACTTAATCGCAAGACATACAAATGCATCCCTCTGTGAGGTTTGATTTCTTACGGTGGATACATACAATTCATCAGTAAATGACCCCGTTATCGATGTTGCCGCCGCATTGCTCGATTAAAAGTTTTTTCAGATCTTCCGCTTTGTCGGTAAAACGAAGTATCACATCGTATTTTTCCTCCGGGTCTTTTCGGATGTTATACAATTCATATTTTTTCGGTTTAGCCAGGAAGCGCAGTTTCCATCCGTCGTTAACGATTATTGCCGGCCCGTCCTCCGAGCTTACGATCACAAAACGTTTCTGTGGCAGTTTGCGTCCTTTCATCAATGCCGGAAGGAAAGATATCCCGTCTTTCCTTGTTTCTAATTTTACGCCAAAGAAATCGGCCATTGCAGGAAGGAAGTCACAGGTCGAAACGATGTCTTCACAGACACGCTTTTTTAATTCTCCTTTCCAATAAAACACAAACGGTATGTTAATGCCTCCGTTGAGGTTACTTCCTTTAAGGCCGGCCATTCCCATGTTCCCGTTGAATACGTCTCCGGCTTTGTCACTATAATATTTGCTGTATGAATTGTCGAACGGTTCGTTTGTTATTATATTACGGAAAGGCCTGTCGATACGGTTTTCCTGTAAATAATGGATGTCATGCCCGTTATCGGAGGCAATCACTATCAAGGTATTTTCTTCCAGACCGAGACTGCGTAATTCCGATATAATAGCACCGACATGGTCGTCAAGAAGTTTCATCATCGAGGCATATTCTTTTTCTATCTGCGTCAACGCCTTATTGTTTGCAACTTCCGGATGTACGGACGGGATCGACACCGGTCCGGGTAACGGTGTGGCATACATGAGGAAAAACGGTTTGTCTTTAAACTGGCGTATAAATTCAATCGTTTTCTCAAGGAGCAGGTTCGGAGAATAAATCTTCTTACCTTCCATGTTCCATCGGTCATTGTATGTCGTTTCATTTTCCGTTTCGTAAATGAATTTTCTGCCGCAATCAATGCGCGTATTGCCTTCTATCATTTCGATCCGTTCATTTTCAAAAAGGAATGTGGGATAATAGCCCTGACTGCGCATATGGTCGAGATAGCCGTAAAAATAATCCCATCCGTGTTGAAACATCTGCCTGCGTGTTGAAGTATTACCCCAGCCCAACATACCGATCTGCGCCGTCACATATCCGGCATTTCCGAAGACCTGGGGCAAATATAAATTATTTTCGGGCAGCAGGATATTGTTGCCGTTGATAAAGTTTTCGTTTTCGTAAATATCTACGGTATCTTCCTTAATATATACGCCACCTCTTGAAATGCGCCATTTGTTTTTGCTGCAGTCGTGGTATCCCGTTAATAATGAAGCGCGTGCATATGACGAAATAGAGCCGCCGAAAGCATATTTGAAACTTACGCCGCTGTTGATAAGCGTGTCTATATTCGGCGTGGTATAATGTTTCTGGCCGTAGGCGGATAATAAACCTTTGCCCATATCATTGGCATATATAAAGACGACATTCGGACGTCTTTTTGTTGGCGCTTTGGCAGTCTCCTCCGCCCGGAGGGTAAAGAAAGATGCACATAGCAGGAATGAAATGTAAATAATAATCTTTTTGTACATAATTATGAACGAATTACAGATCTCGGTCGACTGCAAATATAATGCAAGTTACGTGCGCTGCAAAATTTTTAGTCATGAAATTACATTTTCCCCCGAAAACCGGTAAGATAACACAGATTCGTTTACCGTTTTCCTGTGCGGAAAAAGGACGGGCTGTCAATCGAATATCTTGTATTCCCACTGTTCCTTGTGATTGTTGTCAACGTCGGCAGCAAATATTTTAACCTTTCCGGAGGATATGGCAGCATCATAATAATTTTCGGAAACATGAATCGGCTCGGTGATCATGCAGTCCAATTTGAGTTTTGGCATCGGTCTTCGTAATCACTGCTGACCGACAAACAAGAAAATTAGCCGGTATTAGTTTGTTAATATATTGATTTATAGGGGTTTTATTTTTAATCATAAAGTCCTGCTTCCCCTAAAAAATCGTCAACTGTATGGCCACAGGACTTTTGTTTTTACTCACTGTCCG
>JAITBC010000049.1 GCA_031283785.1 Tannerella sp.
ATTTTTCGTCTGTCAATCCGAAAGAAGACCTTGCCTTTCTTCCGTTCGATACCGACGAAGCTCACCGATACTACCGGGAAATGCAGTACTGCACATTATTTGCTTTTGCCAACCGCAAGCTGATGATGGAGCGCATACAGGGCGTTGTTTCGACGGTGTTCCAGGGTGCATGTTTCGACCCGCTTATCAATATTGCGCACAATTACGCGGCATGGGAAGAACATTTTGGCGCAAAAGTGCTGGTGCATCGCAAGGGAGCTACTTCCGCACGCGCCGGCGAAATCGGAATTATTCCCGGCTCGCAGGGAACAAAATCCTACATCGTCGAAGGCTTGAGCAATCCCGAAAGTTTTATGAGTTGTTCGCACGGCGCAGGACGGGTGATGAGCCGTGCGCTTGCGGTCAGGCAGCTTAATCTGGATGAAGAAAAACGCAAACTGGACGAGCAGGGCATCATCCACTCCATTCGTGGAAAATCCGATTTGGATGAGGCCGCTTCGGCGTACAAAGACATTACGCAGGTTATGGCTTTCCAGACCGATTTAGTGAAAATCAAAGTAGAGCTAAGTCCGCTGGCTGTGATTAAAGGTTAATCCGGAGTACCGATGTACGTTCATTTACAGAATAGCCAGCGCTATTGCCGCGCATGCTTCCGCGTCGGCCAGAGCGTTGTGGTGATTTTCCAGGTCGAAACCGCAATGCGCCGCGACGGTATGCAATTGATTATTGGGTAAAGCCTTTCCGAACACTCGACGCGAAGCGCGGCAAGTGCAATGAAACACATAATCGGGATAATCCATTTGATAAACACGGTGGGCAGCCCGCAGACACCGTTCGTCGAACGGGCTGTTGTGCGCCACCAGAGGCAGACCGGATATCATCGGAGCAATCGCTTTCCAGACGAAAGGGAAGACCGGCGCGTTTGCGGTATCCGCCGCGGTTAAGCCGTGAACTCGTGTGTTCCAATACGAATACCATTCCGGTTCGGGACGGATGAGGCGGTAAATCTTGTCCGCAATTTTACCATTGCGGACAATCACCAGGCCGACGCTGCAAACGCTTGACGGGTTGCCGTTGGCCGTCTCGAAATCAATAGCGGCAAAATCGGTCATCAGCATGTTGATTTTTGATTAAGAATAAACCCTGCCGGCTTGCGACTGCCGGCGAGCAGTTCGTTCGTACAGTGGAAAAGCAGCGTGTCAAAGTCGGCGTCTTTGCCGGAGATGATGCTGTCAACCGTACATTTGCGGGCGACATTCTCAATATGACCGCCGCTGAAATCGAAGCGTCGCGATAGTTCGGCAGCCTCGTCGTCATTCAATTCCGAGATTATCGACTGCCAGATGTTTAGTTTAGCTTCGGCGCAAGGTTTTTCGAACTCAATTTTGTAGAGAAAACGCCTCTCGAACGCCCTGTCGAGATTCTGCGTGAGATTGGTTGTAACAATCATTATCCCTTCGAGATTCTCCATTTCCTGCAAGATAATATTCTGGATAGCGTTTTCGGTTTGCACCACGGCGCTGCTGCTCCCGTCTTTCCGTTTACCGATAACCGCATCGGCTTCGTTAAAAAGCAGGATTGGCGTAACCTTTTCCGTCTTGACGAGTGATTTGTACTTCTCGAAGACAGCCTTTATCTTTTTTTCGCTCTCGCCGAACCATGCGCTTTTGGTTTCGGAAATATGCGACATCTCCTTATTGCAAAACTGCTCGAAGAGTTGGTTAAGCGTGTCGAAGAATAGTTCGACAGACAGGTTTTTCCGGTCGGCAGGCGGCTTTACGTTCTCACCTTTTCGGAGAGCGTCAAGCACTTCCAAGGGCATACGATACGACCTGGAGTTATCGGAGCGATAGCATCGTACCAGCCGTCGTTTTTCAAGATCGTCGATATCGTCCTGATACTGTATCAGCCGTATTATTTTAATTCCGAGTTTTTCGGTAATTTCGCTTATGAGAATAGAACTATTATTACTGCAATTAACCAGATGCGAAAACAATATCGCCTGAATGCTGTTCAAATTAAGAATCCGGCACACAGTCTCAATATCTTTGCCGGCTTTTTCGTAGAACTTGCCGTTCAATTTTGACTTTTCCGACAGCTCCACAATGCGCTCGATATGTTCCAGAAGCGTCAATTCTTTTTTTCGATGTGTCTCCATATTCAAATGTGATTGACAGTTGCTCATGAAATTAAATTTTCCCGATTGTGAAAAAATCTATTGACAGACTGCTTTTCGGCGTTTTGCCGAGTTGTTCTCTAAAAGCCTCTTCAATTTCAGCGGCAGAGAGGAAACTTTCGGACGAAATTATGACGGATTCTCCTTTTTCGATTACTTTACTGTTCGCAAACTTTATAATAACAGTAGCGACATGTTTCGATGTAATTTGTTCTTTTTGTTTTCTCTCCTTTGGCGAAACATCCAACCACGAAACATCGTAAAATGATTTGATGACTTCAAATTTCTTGTCCCGGACTTTATTGTCGATCATTCGAACGAACGTTCCGTCCGACATCCTTTGCAATGTCGTATTCTCTATTCTTCTCGCTTTTCCCGAAACAATCTTTGTCAGGACGCCATTTTCGTATCGTTCCGTTTCGCTTTTACCGCCGATATGACGCTTGGCGGTTACCTTAAAGTTTAAAATTTTTCTCATATAATATTTGATTATTAAAAAGTTTCTTTGCTCAAATTCTTATTACATCCGAATGTGGATGCAAAAATAGAGAGGCAGTGCGCCAAACAGTGTCGTAGTCGCAGAAAAAACAATATTTATTTATGGCCCTACCGTTAATCTCCTTTTTATTCCCTTTTCGCTAAATCCAAAATAAGTCATTGACCACAAACAACGCATAACAATTTTCGGGCTGCTCATCTTTACTCCTCTTTCCTACAATCACATCCATCCCCAGACACTCACCCCATGGAATAATATCGAGTTCCATAAAATTTTCTTCATCTTTAGACCGGCTGTAATAAGCCCACAACTCATCATCTTTGTATATATGTTGATAACTTTGAATTGGGGACGCTTTGTTTCTTTTTAAGTTCATAAAATGCACTTTTGAAAGCGCGGGCGTACCTG
>JAITBC010000057.1 GCA_031283785.1 Tannerella sp.
GTGTAACAAACTTTGGCGGCGGCGGTAGCGAGCCGATACAGTTGATAGAACAGGGCGCCGATTTCGAAAAAGTGCAAAGTTCGGCAAACAAGGTTTTGGAAATAATCCGCCAAATGCCCGGAACGACCGACGCCAAATTTTCGACCGACGACCCGCGTCAGGAAGTGCAGATAAAACTCAACCGGGCGAAAATGGCGAAAATGGGACTGTCGGCAGCGGAAGTCGGATCGGCGCTGCGTGTGGCGCTGGCGGGCAACGACGACAGTAAATTCACCGACGGCAACTATGAATACGACATCCGCATCGGGATAGACGAATTTGACCGGACAAATGCCGAAGACGTTGCCCGCCTGACGATACTCAACCGTCGCGGCGAACTTATCGAACTGAACCAGATTGCCGACGTCGCCTACGGTCTGGGACCTTCGACACTGGAGCGCGTCAATCGCATCGCTTCCATTACCGTGAAATCGAACATCGTAGGACGTCCTTCGGGAACGGTGGGCAACGAGGTGATGGATGCTCTGGAAGGACAGATACCCAGCGGCGTGAGCATCGTCAAGGCGGGCGTCATGGAACAGCAATCAAACGCATTCGGCAGTTTGGGCTTTGCATTTCTGGCGGCAATCATCATCATCTACCTGATTATGGTAGCAATGTACGACTCGCTGTTAGACCCGGTTATCGTACTGGTATCGATACCGCTGGCGTTAATCGGGGCTTTCCTCGCACTGGCGCTGACGATGAACGATCTGAATATTTTTACCATCATCGGTCTTATCGTGTTAATAGGTCTGGTGGCGAAAAACGCCATCATGTTAGTCGATTTTGCCAACGAAGCCCGCGCAAAGGGCTTGGACACATACGCTGCACTGATTGAAGCCGGCAAGGAACGTCTTCGCCCCATCCTGATGACAGGCATTTCAACCATTTGCGGCATGTTCCCCGTTGCGTTCGCCGCTGGCAACGGAGCCGAACTGAAAAACGGCATGGCATGGGTGATTATCGGCGGTATGACGAGTTCGATGGTGCTGACGCTCGTGGTGGTGCCAGTGGTGTATATGGGTTTTTACAAAGTGAAAGCGAGGATTGGAAAATCCAGTTAAAATAAAGTATTATGCACAAAACGGATATTGGAATTAATGCAGGCGTAATCTGGCGTCTGCTTTGGAATAAGCCGCCTGTTCACGGGAATGGACCATTCATTCCCTGAAATAAGCTACTCATTCCTGGGAATACATTACCCATTTCCGGGAATACGTCGCTCATTCCCCGGAATACATCATTCATTCCCTGGAATAAACCATTCATTCCGGAGAATACACCGTTCATTCCCCGGAATGAGCCATTCATTCCCGTTCGGGAAACGTGCAGATTATATCACAAACAAATTATTCACTTTAAATATAAAACAGTATGCCTGATTACATTCCTCAAAAAGATTCGGAACTGGTGCCATGGAGCGCCAACTTCACCGGACAGGTAGTCGCTAACGCCGCAGCATGGGCAATCCCGTCCGGCGAAAAATTCCATCATCGTGGCGGAAAAGAACGCCGCCCTCGACACCCTTGTGAGTATCATCCGCACGCTGGTGGGATTCCGTTTGAAGAACCCCGTCATCACCGACGCGCAACGCAAAACAGGAACGGAACAATGCTTGGTTGCGAATACAGCAGCGGAATACAAATTAATGCAGGACTGCATCTTGGATTAAAAGACCCGTTGGATGCCCGTAAAAACGATGCTACCGTGTGCGGACTGAACCGTATCCTCAGCGGCGAAGCGTGGAAAACCGGTAATTATCATCGGGGCGCCGTCGGTAACGATATGCCCGTCAAATTCTATATTGAAGCGGGGCATCGCGCTTTAGCGGAAGAGTCGGAAATTAAAAACAGAATCGACAATACCTTTTTTTTTGATTTGCAACTCCTTTACGGAAATCTTTTTTCGGAAGAAAACGAAAAACCTTATGATGCGTTTCTGGTGGACGCTTCGCTCAATTTTTTTTCAAAGCAGCCTGTGGTCGGCAGTGTTAATGTTGTCGGACAATTATGGGGAAAAAACATCCCTCTGAAATGAGAAAAATCAACTCTGCACTGGGGCATCTTTAAGCATTTCGAATTTTACGATTCCATTACCGTTATCGAACGACAGCAGGTCAATTCGTACCGTATTGCTGAAGCGGCGGCGTTAGGCGTCGGCGGACAGTACAGGAGAACATCGAAGCAAAGCGCACAATTCTTTCTGAGCGCTTACCTGAACGGAATCCTGCTCGGCGGCACAATTACCGACTACTACCGGATATTAAACAGGGATTACAATCTGGGCAGCGGTTTCAGTTCCAAACTCTACGCCGGACTGCTTTTTAAAACCAATGTCGGGTTGTACATAAAATTCGAGGATTACCGGCTTTTTACATGGAAAGGTTACAGCCCTGATATGAATTTATCGCAACTAAACGATTATGAGACATTAAACCTGAACATACAGGGCGACAAGGGCAAGACAAAACTTACTGTCTGGACATTGAACTTCAATTATTACCTGAAAAAACGCTGTGTGCTTTCGCTTGAAACATCCTGTTATTCCCGCAGCAGTTTTTATAAGTATTTCCCAAAAGTAAAATATCAGATTGTAGAAAGTAAAATCGGAATAGGTTATTTATTATGAAAAAGAAAATGAAACTAATCGGCATTGTGTTCTTCTTGCTCTTTTCCGGCATCACGTTGCATGCTCAAACCAGGGAAGTGGAAGAAATGTGGCGTAATCAGCAGGATACTTCTCGGACAGACCTCAAGCGTCCGTTCTATCTCGAAATCAATAATTTTGACAATATACTGAAATTGATAGACCGTCAGCCGAGTTTCGGCATGTACAAGGACAATTATGTCATTACGGGAGTTCCCTTAAACAGGGAAATCAACAAATATACCGCAGACATTAAGTTTCAGTTGAGCGTTCGTCAGCGGCTAACCAAAACAGTCCTCCCGTACAATACGTTCCTGATGCTGACTTATACGCAAAAGTCATTTTGGGACGTCTATGTAAAATCGGCTCCTTTTAAGGACAGCAATTACAATCCCGGACTATCGCTCGTAAAACCGGTGATTTACCGTAATCATCTGTACGGAATGGCAACCTTCGCATTTGAACACGAATCGAACGGCATGGACAGTCTTGATTCACGCGGATGGAATTATTTTGTCCTGTCGGGCGTTTATCTTTTCAATGCCAACTTTTCCGTTCAGGCAAAAGTCTGGGCCGGCTGGTTAGACAAAGGAGATGACGATTTGGAGGGCGGCGGAAATACCGACCTGTACCGATACAGAGGTTATGGCTTGGTTGCTTTTAATTACAGAAGTTTAAACGATAAATTCTGGATGTCGGCAGTCATCAATCCCCGCAATAAGTTCGGAAGATTTAACACTCAGGTTGAATTGAATTTCAAATTAAATAACAAATCCAATCAGTATTTTTTTATTCAGTGGTATAACGGTTATGGCGAAAGCCTTCTGGAATATAACCAATATACTTCCATGTTGCGAATGGGTATCTGTATAAAACCGCCGATGAGAAACTTGTATTGAAACAGTATTGATAATGAAGGATTTATTTGTTCTGTCGACTGTCATGAATCATAATAATTTCTAAATAATAACTTCATGAAACGATTTACAAAAACAAATTTCTTTCTTCTATTGAAAGAAAGTAAAAACATCCAATCATCCTCTTTAAGTGATGGGTATAATGAATTTGCCGGCCTCCTGTTTGCAGGAAATACCGCTATGGACAAAGAGGAATATCACAATGCACTTGTTTACACCAGCGTGGAACTTGCAAGTTTAACAGAGGTATCGGAAAAAAAATACGAAGGTATCTTCAAAAAGCCATTGGCATTGTTGATAAGCAGATTGAGTTTGTCCGTTGGCAAATGCTGGTGGAAGCAACTGCACAAAGTTGCCCGCTTACACAACGGCATCAAAAACGCGGCAAACTAAAATGGACGGGCAGTGTCATGGAATGGGTAGAACTGATATATGCCCTGTACACTGTAAAGCGAGTCAACAACGGAAAAATTACCCTTAAAGCGCTATTTCAACAGATGGGCGAAATGTTTGATTTTGACGTAAAAGAATTTGCCAATTACTTCATGAATATTAAAAACCGGACGGATGGCTGCCGGACAAAATTCATGGATTTGTTGAAAGATGCCGTATTGGGAAGAATGGAAGAATCCGACAGGAAACCGTATAGAAAATAAATAAGGATAAATTTGGCAAATCGCCAAAGAACAGTT
>JAITBC010000099.1 GCA_031283785.1 Tannerella sp.
GAGAGAGAGATTAAATGCCTGGAAACAAGCATTTTACGCAAGGAAAAATATAATATTAACGTTATATATTGCTGCTTCATATTTTATTATGAGTGGTTTTTTGTGTCCGTCCGCACGATTTTTGGTCGTGCACGAATATTTTTGTCTAACTGTTAAAAGAAGGAGGTAACTTATGGAATAATAAAAGAAGAAATCAAAACATGGTGTTAAAGCATAAGATGCCTGAGAACACTGAAACAAACAAACAAACAAATTAAATAAATTATAATTATAAATACTTACTAAATTTAAATTCTATGTATAGAAATTTTATAAAAATAAGGAACTTATCCTGTTTTCTGATAAAACCGGTCGGTTTTTTAGCGATGGTTTTATTTTTTAGTTTTGGTGTTTTGTCTGCCGGTGCGCAGCAATTCACTGTTACCGGAATCACTTCTGATGATTCCGGAGAAATACTTCCCGGAGTAACTGTTGCTGTCAAAGGGACAAGTACGGGAGTAGTAAGCGATACCGACGGGAAATATGCTGTTACTGTACCCGGCAGGGATGCAGTATTGGTATTTTCTTATGTCGGATATAATCAGCAGGAAATTCTCGTAGGCAATCAAACTGTTATCAATGTTCAACTTAAATCAGATACCGAACTTGAAGAAATTGTTGTAACAAGTTTGGGTATTACCAAAGAAGCCCGTGCTGTAGGATATGCTGTAACCTCCATTAAATCGACAGAGTTGACTAAAGTGGGGACGCCAAACTTTGCCACGGCTTTGTATGGAAAAGCCCCCGGCGTTCGCATTCAGCAAGTGCAGGGGGGCAGTATTGCCGGCGTATCTATCACGGTACGCGGGTTGAGTTCCATTACCGGAAGCACTCAGCCATTGGTGGTTATGAACGGCGTGCCGATTCGTAACGGTGGTACAGGCTCCGGCAATGAGTCTACTTATGCGGAATTTGGCGGTGAAGGACGTATTCGAGGTAACGGATTGATTGATATCAACCCTGAAGACATCGAAGACCTCACAATTCTGAAAGGCGCTGCCGCTACCGCACTCTACGGTTCGGAAGCTGCCAACGGCGTAGTGATGATTACCAGCAAACGTGCGAAAAAAGGCGAAGGTATTAGCGTAGATTTCAACGCATCTCTGACGGTGAATAAAGTGGCTTATGTACCCAAACTTCAGACAGAATATGGACCCGGCGACTGGGTAGCGAATTACGGAGAATATGAAAAGAAATCCGGAGGATTCACTCAAGTAACGTACAACGGACAAACATATGAAAGCCTCAGGTATGGAAGAAATGCAGGTAACAAACCTCAATGGGGACCGGCTTACGACGGACGGCAGGTGTTGTACTGGGACGGTAAAGTGCGTCCTTACAGTCCATATACCGACGACCCATGGCAGGAATTATTCCGCACAGGTATAAACGAAAACTACAATATTGCAATCAACTATGGAAGCGAAAAAGCGTCAACGCGTTTTTCGTATACCTATAATCACGAAATTCCGAATGCGCTGGTTGGAAATTATGCCAAACATAATTTTAATCTTGTAGGGACATTTAATCTTTTAAAGAATGTGAGCGTCGATTATTCGGCAAACTATGTTGTTCAGAACATCGAAGACCGTGCGTCAGGCGATAAAGCGGCGCTTGGTTTATACGCTTCATGGGCAGATGCATTCGGTTCGTTTATGGATGTATCGTTGATAAAGAAAATGTATAAGACCAGTCTTGGCTACAAAACCACCGCTTTGGGAGGCGACAGAACCATTACGCCGGACGAAGTATTCATATTCTCAAGAGATGAAACGGAAATACGGGGGTTAGCCGACTTTTTCTGGAATAATTATGAAAGACACATGAAGGAAACGTCGAATCGTATTATTGCAAGTGTTGCTCCGCAATGGAAAATTGTGGACTGGTTGACTTTGCGCGGACGTATGTCAACCGACATTACTGCCGACAAGGAAGACTACAAGCAGGCGACCGAACGTCCATTAGCCCTTTTCGACCCCAGTGGCAGTTTTTCCGTTACTCAACGCCGGTATGATATCATGTATGGCGACGTTATGCTATTGGTCAATAAAAATTTGACCGACAAGTTAAATTTGTCAGCCAATTTCGGATGGCAGGGACGCTACGAAAACATGTTGAATATACGTTCGTGGACTGATGGAGGTTTAGCTTCCGAAAACTGGTTTTCTCTGCAAGCCAGCCGTTATCAGGCAAGAACCGAATATCAGACACGCGAACTCCTGAAAACGGCTTATGTCGGTACTGTCGGCTTGTCGTGGGATAACTATTTGTATTTAGATATAACAGGACGTCAGGAAAAAACATCGACTTTGCAGAACGGAAAAAATGTTTACTTTTATCCTTCGTTAAGTGGCAGTTTTATCATCACCGACGCCTTTAGAGACCTGCTGCCCGGGTGGTGGGAATACGGTAAATTACGGACTTCATACGGTATTGTAGGTAATGCGCCAAATGTGTATCAAGCCAATGTCGTTTATGAACAAGGTTCGGAAAACGGATATACTTACAACCATATACCGGGTACTCTTGGAAATTCGGCGCTTGTTCCCGAAACAACGAAAGAGTTTGAAATCGGATTTGAAAGCAAATTCGCCAAAAATCGACTGGGATTGGAATTGACTTATTACAACCGCAAAATCAGCGATATGCTTTTAGAAACGCCACAAGCTATTTCTTCGGGCGCCAGCAGAATATGGCTCAATGTAGGTTCGATGAAAAACTACGGAATGGAATTCAATTTGTACGGGACTCCTGTCCTTACTAAAGATTTCTCATGGACGAGCACGTTCAATATATCGCGTAACTACAATGAAGTGACTTACCTGATAGATGGGGTCGATTTCATTCAGAATGTAGGTTGGGGAGGCGATGTTGTTCTGCTGCGTTCGTATGTAGGACGACCGATGGGCGATTTTTATGTACAGACGGCAAAAAGAGACGCTAACGGTAATAAATTGATTGACAATAACGGATATTATGCCAACGATGCCGAAAGAGCAAACGCAGGAAATTCTATGCCTTTGGTGATAGGAGGATTTATCAATCAGTTTACCTACAAACGATTCTTCCTTGATGTATTAGTCGATTATTCAATTGGCGGCAAAGTATTCAACGAAATGTATCAGTATGCTTCAAGTCAAGGACTGACTGAAGTAACGCTGGAAAACAGGTCAACCGAAAGAGGCGGACTGTCGTATTATTTCCCGGATGATAATAATGGAGGGAAAGCCGTTGCCATAGCCTCGACTGCATCGAACGGACCAAGCGGCGAGCGTGTGTATCACAATGGCGTGATTCAGGAAGGAATTGTAGAGAGCACCGGACAAAAAAATGAGCAGATAGTGCCTGTTGACAAGATGACAGCGGATACTTATGCATGGGGTACGAGCGGTACTCAATACACAGGCGAACGTGCCATTTTTGACAAAACGTATGTAAAATTGCGTGAATTGGCATTTGGTTATACATTGCCGCAATCCGTATCGTCGAAGTTCGGGTGCAAAAAACTGCAACTGTCGGTGTTTGGACGCAACCTGTTCTACATCTACAAGGCAATGCCCGACTGGGACGCCGAATCAAGCGTAGGAACAAGTTGGACAAATCAGGCTCAGATAGGCGGTTCTACGGCTCCGACACGCAGTTTCGGATTCTCGTTAAGAGCAAATTTTTAATTTAAATCGAATTTTAAAAAGATTAGAACATGAAAAAAATAATATTTTCGATAGTTATCGCATCTGTAATGTTCGTAACCAATGGATGTACGGATGAGGATTATGACAGCAAATTTCTTGACCCGACAAAAGTAACTTCTGTGTCGGTTCCAAAACTGATGACCGGAGTATTCTTGCGTGCAAACAGTTACACTTCTTATGGTTATTACCGTTATTTTGCATTTGAGCCCATATTCATGGGCAAATATTCGCAAACATTCGGATATGGCTATAGTTCAAGTATGTACATCCCAGGATGGGAAAGTTATGCCGAAGGGCAATATGGTAATTTTTATGGCTGTTTTTCAGACTATGTGGGATTGGTCAACGAATATGAAAAATTAAGCGATGGGGAAAAAACATCGTTCGAATCTTTCAAGTTAGCTGCCATGGTACATTTATACGACTGGTTGTTAGCATGTGTGGATATGTTCGGCGACATGCCGTTCACCGAAGCCGGCAAACTTCCTATCACCATGGATATAACCGGTTCACAGGCAGTTTATGACAAGGCGGAAGATATCTATTCAAAAGTAATGGACGAATTGAAAGCAGCAGCACAGCGATTTAACAGTTCGGATATTGTAAAATTGAGCAGTTTTAACAGTCACGACCTGATTAATCGAGGCGATTTCGACAAATGGGCGAGATATGCCAATTCGTTGCGCTTACGCGCTGCTGTACGTATTGCACAACACGGTACACTGACTGCAAAAGGGATAGAAACGATTTCAGAAATACTTGGAAATCCAGATAAATATCCGATAGTTGAATCCAATAACTACAATATTTTCCCGTGGAATGCAAAGGCAGGCGGCTGGAATTTGAGAGGCGGAGGAGGATTTGACTGGACTTCATGCCGTCTGGCTTCAGGACCTGTTATTGACAGAATGTTGAGCAACGGCAGTTATTTTGAAGAAGCCCCTGCAACGGCAGGTAAATATGTGGATGGTACGGACGACCCGAGAATCCTGCTGCTTTACACTCTTCGTTCCGGAGAGGAAACTGATGGACCTCAAAAATATAAATATGAGGATATCCTTGCAGGCGAAACGAAACCGTTGTATTTTCATGGCGCATACCCTTATGGAAATGACGTGTCGGCTTATGCATCAAGTCCTTTTTCGGAAATTGTTGAACAGGGTTTCTTTCGCAACAATTACGAATTTGAACACGTGCTAATGACCGCATCGGAAGTTTTGTTATGCATAGCCGAAGCCTATCATCGCGGTTGGGGCGTGGCAAAAGACGATGGCGAAGCGGAAAGGTATTTTAAGGAAGCTGTCAAACAGTCTATTCTGTTGTACTATCACTGGAACGAGATAAGCGACCAGCCGAATACAAAAAACGTCCCGACGCCAGACATTGCAACTATCGAAGCATTTGCCGCTGCAAGATGGGCGTCGAGCGTCAATCCTGCGATTCCTTACGATGCTGCCGACCCGAAACTGGATGCTATCCTGACTCAGAAATGGCTGCACTGGGGTATCTTTTTCCCGCGTCAATGCTGGAGCCAGCTCCGTCGGACAGGACTGCCGAAACTTATCTATCCGAACAGCGGCAGCGAACTGTTGCCATGGGCGCCCGACAGGTGGAGATATCCGGTAGATGAACGCAGCTACAATCAAAATTATCCGGGTGAAGCAGTGGATACGTATTATAACAAACTCTTTTGGGCTGACCCGAATGGGATGCGTCATTCCGTTAAAAACGGCGATACATGGACTGATCAGTATTAACAAAACTGTCTTTCCGGTTACACCGGTATAATATTAATCAAGAGGTTGTCTGTTTTGTAAGGCAACCTCTTTTTTTGATGAATAATTACTGTTCGCACTAAAACGGATTTGGGCTGCAGGAAGCAGGTTTGCGACCTCGACGTTCTCGTCTGTGACCATAATAATCTGAGTTTTGGATAAAGAAACCTTATTTCTTCCTCATTTACATTGCCCGGATTCGTTCATCCAAAAATCAGGCTATTAGCACAGGGCAACGTCCAATGTCATCAAGTTAAGGATTTTCGTTTCCAGCGTCCCGTCAGGGATACGTCGCTCGGCAGAAACCGCTATAACCCTATGTTGCATCCTGTTAAGGATGCATCCCTGAGGAAAACTTTAGTTCGGCGTATAGCCAGTGCTTTTTGCTGCAACCTTATCTCATTAAAACGCCTCGCATCATCTTCAAACTGTTTCGCAACGAGGCAAACCCGAAATTCAATAGGTTTCCTTATCAAAACTTAGGTTAATAGACAATTTGGGGATTATTCGTTCTCAACTTTTTTGAGACTTATTTTTCGAAATTAGCGGATAAATTCAGCCGGATTCACAATATCTTTCCGTATTGCCGGCAATAAAACTTCGGCAAAATAAATCGTTGTTAATCAAAAAGATTTTACCGTGAGAACATGGAATAGGGTAAAATCATAAGCAAAATCAGAAATAATGGTTTAAATTTGCGGCATGAAAATAGTACAATATGCTTGTAAACCATGAAATAAAATTTTTTGCCGGAAGAGGCAGTAAATACTTGGCAGAGAACATTGCCAAAAGTTATGGAATTAAACTCGGAGCTTCGTCCATTATGGAATTTAGCGACGGCGAATTTCAGCCTTC
>JAITBC010000138.1 GCA_031283785.1 Tannerella sp.
ACTCACACACAACTCTTCATGTTCGCCGAAGATTCGCTTGAACGTAAGGTCATTTTTAGGATCTAAATAATGTGCCATATCTTTTCTCGTTTATTTCATACGGCAAAAATACATGAAAATCCGGCAATTCCCAAGCGCGTGCGGATGAAAAAAAGTTTTTTACAGGGGAAAGGTAGCATAAAATCCACATTTACACAAAAACTGCGGGTTGAAAGGCTAAGATTTCTTTCTTTGTCGAATGGCTGGATATTTTTCATAGCACCTCAAAAAAAGATTTAACCGATACTGCGCCGTCATCGTCACACAACAAAACAGGAAAATGAACTTTTTAATTATTTTTTTAAAGCTCTCTCTCATAATATACATAATATTTTAACAAAACGACAGATCCACTTCGCCTGCATCAACACGTTCGATCGATTCTATTTTCCTGTCGGACGGCGCACGTGCCGTTCACCACGCCTTTTTCCGCGTCATCCGCAGCACGAGAAAAAACAGCGGCGCCCCGATAAGCGAAGTAATGACGCCAAGCGGTATTTCGAGCGAAGATACGGTGCGCGAAAAGTCATCGACCAGCAACATAAACGATGCGCCTGTAAGAAACGATGCAGGTATTAATAATCGATGATCAGGTCCGACAATGAAACGTGTAAAATGTGGGATAATCAATCCTATCCAGCCGATGATGCCGGCAACGGATACGACCGACGCCGTCAGCAGCGAAGCGCAAACAATACCTGTTAAGCGCAATCGCGGCGTATTGATACCCAGCGTCCGGGCTTCTTCGTCGCCAAACGAAAGGATGTTCAGTTTCCAGGCATTGAGTAACAACGGTATCATGGAAAACAACACGATGGGCAGGATATATTTGATTTCGTACATTGTCACATCCGTGAAGCTGCCCATCAGCCAGAAGGTGATTTCAGGCAACTTCGACTCGCTGTCGGCCAGATATTTCATCAACATAATCATGGCATTGAACAGCGCGCCGACAATCATGCCGGACAATACCAGCATCAGTATACGGTCGTGGTTCGACCCAAGCAGCCGGCTGACCGACAATGAAACAAACACGGCAAGCAGGCCGGCGGCAAATGCAGAAACCTGCAAAACGACAAGCCCCGCCGAAAGAAGTATCGCCACTGCCGCACCCAATCCTGCACCGGCGCTGACGCCCAATATGTCGGGACTGACCATCGGGTTGCGGAACAATCCTTGATAGACAACGCCCGAAACCGATAATGCTCCGCCTGCCAGTACGGCCATCAGTATGCGTGGTAACCGGACATGCATAATCAGCACGGGCAGATTCCCGTCGATATATTCACCGCTGAACAGATAGCGCAGCAAATCGCCTGCCGGAATGTAATAACGCCCTAAGGTAAACGACACGATAATAACTGCTGCCAATACAAATAATAAAATCAGTATAACGGATAATTGACGGATATCGTGTTTCATATCTTTTAACTCATTACCGGAACGCACGTCCTGAATATTTCGTTCGATCTGCCTTTTACCGAACAAACACATACGTCGGCATCATAAACTTCCCTCAATACTTTTTCAGTGATAATCCGGTCGCAGTCTCCCGATTTCCATATTTTCCCACAATGAACGACCAAAACATCGGCCTTACACAGAAACGCATGGTCGGGCGAATGAGTGGCCATCAGGATACCCAGCGAATCGTTTTTCAGACGGTTTACCTGTGTGATAACTCTTATCTGATTCCCGAAATCGAGGCTCGACGCCGGTTCGTCCATCACGAGAAATAACGGCTGTTGCGCCAATGCTCGCGCAACGATTACCATCTGCTGTTCGCCTCCGCTCAATTGCGTAAAAATCCGGTTTCGCAAATGGCTGATTTGCAATTTTTCCAAACACTCCTCTGCAATCCGCCGGTCATGCTTTCCGGGCGAGGCGAAACGCGACAAATGCGCCGTCCGCCCGAACAGCGTCACATCAAAAGCGGTAAACGGAAACGGCAACGTCCGCGCTTGCGGGACATAAGCGATGATTCGCGCATAATCGCGGCAGTTCCACCGTCTGATATTCTTCCCGTCAAGCAGGATTTCGCCCTGCAAAACAGGCAGAATGCCCAGTAATGACTTGAACAGCGTCGTCTTCCCTGCGCCGTTCCTCCCGATAAGACAGGTGGTCTTGCCCGTAGTCAGTTCCATATTGACATTATGCAACACGGCGTTACCATGATAGCCCAAAGTGGCGTTTTGAATTTCTAATTTCATCTTTTTGTTCATATGTTGGGTTGCGTATTCACAATCTCTCGCACCTCCTCATCCGTCATGTCGTAATGGTAAAATTTCCAAAAGAACTCCTTCGTGACGACGTTCATATCATTTTGAAATACATCGGGATAAAGCAGGTTTGCCAACCAGACGATACCGATAAGACGATTCATCCCGGGCGGACGGTCTATCCATCCGAAAGGCCTCCAGGGAACCTGATATACAGCGTTCCTTTTCACCGCTTCAAGAGATCGCCATGCCGGAGAAACAAGAATCTCGCGGTACGAATCCATACCGTCAAAATTGCCCGACCATACCAGAATCAGGTCGGGATTCCAACGGTATATTTGTTCGAGCGATACGCCCGTCATGCCTTTACCCGGCAAGATATCGGTCTGCGCTACATTGACGCCGCCCGCAAGGTCAATCATCAGGCTGTGCACCGAACCGGACGGATCGGTATTAAGGCCTTTCATACCTTCGGCATAATAAACACGTTTCCTTTGTTCGTCGGGAATGTCTTTTGCTTTTACCGGAATCGGGTCGACGTATTTTTCGACAAAACCAATCAACTCAGCCGCCTTTTCTTCTTTACGTAATAAACCGCCGAGGAAAGCCAGCGTTTGTTTGTAATTCAGGATATCGTTATCCATCAAAACGACCGGGATCTGCAATTTTTTCTGCAATTCATCGGCACGTTCAATATTATCCGGCGTAAGGAAGTCGGAAAACAGGACAATATCCGGCGCCAGGCGAACGATTTCCTCGCTTGCATCTTCCAATGCATAAGGTTTACCTTCGTAAAACGATCGTTTCAGGTATTTTTTTTCGGTTTCCGTATAACGGAACACATTGTTTACCGTAATTGCCGTATCGAAGGCATACAAGGCATGTATCGGATGACGTCCGGCAAAAACAGCGTCGATTTCGACCGGTATTTCCAGCGTTCGTCCCGCCATATCGGTGATTGTACGATATTCACCCTGCACAATGCGGCTTCCCGGCCGGCATCCGACCGTCACGACAAGCGTCACGGCAAGCAAAAACAAATTGTTTATCAAACGATTAGAAATCATACAGCAACGATGAAAAGTAAGTCCTGCCCTCTCTCGGATAATTGAATGAGAGGTAATAATTCTTATCGCCCAAATTTTTCACTCCCGCTTCCAATCTGAAACCTTTCCATATTTTAGTGAGAACTTTGGCATTGAGAATACCGTATCCCGGTAATGTCAGACCGTCACTGGTATAATAGCGTTTGCTATTCACCTCAAAATCAATATGCAACCAGGCGTACGGCAGGGAAGGCAGGCTGAATTTTCCGTAGACAATGCCTTTATGAGTCGGAACATCCGTAAATTTCAAGTCTTTATCTTCCTTATTTTCCCTGTAAATATAACTATAGCTCCCGCCAACGGTTATTTCCTTGAGGGGGTTCAGGCCAACGGATATCTCATAACCGTCGGCAAACGATTTTCCTGCATTCCGGTTCTGGTACAACGGCGTCACTCCGTCCGTCTGAAATTCGCCGGGGATAGTCACCTGATAAATAGCATTATCAATATTATTACGGAAGACGGATATTTCGTACTGCAGGATATGATTTATTTCGCCTTTGTACGTGAGATCAAATATCCAACTGAACTCCGACTTCAGGTCGGGATTCGGCCTGACCGATCCGAAACGGCTCGAATAACGGTCTTTCTGCGAGGCGAAACGCGATTTACGCGAGGCGGATAGAGATATTTCGTGCCCTGCTGCAGGCTTCACTATCGCAGCTAACTGGTAATTGAAAGCGTCGTCCGCCCCCGCAGGGAAATCAAACAGGACGTTTCGTTCGCCCGTTTCGTAGTGCGTCCCGTATTCCTGTGCCTGAATATTACTGCGATAACTGTAATTCAATCCCACAACCACATCTATATAATCATTGACGGAAAACACATCTTCCAAACCTGCCGAAAACGTATTATCCCTGTACTCCTGCACCGGTTCGCCCTGTTTTTCGGTTTGACCGGCCGCATCGTCGGCGGGAATTGCAGCGTTATGCTCTTTGTGTGAATCATATTTCTCATACAAAGAAAGTTTTAATAAATTGTCGGCAATGATTTGAGAAGCAAAATTGATTGACCCACCCGCCGAATAGTCGTCGTAAATACTGTTGAAGGCATTATTCCGGTTCTGCGTCGTGTACGTATCATCGTCAAACTGGCTCATGATGTTATAATAATTGTCATAGAAGGCGGTCACGTTCATCGTCGTTTTCATTCCCAAATACGTTTTCGAGCGGTAATACAAACTCTTCTTGTCGTAATCGGGATAACTCCGGAATTGATTGCCTTCAATTCCCGGAGGGATACCTTTTTCCGCATTCTGAATAATGAAGTTCAGCGAATATTCGTCCGTTTCGTCAGGCGTATATCCGACCTTGGCGCTAAATTTAAAATCGCCGGTTTCGGAGTTTTCACGCCGGCCTCCGTCTTCGTTTGTACCCGGCACAAACTTTTCCGAAAGGGAGTTGAAATTATTTTTAAGAAACGAAGCACTGCCGAGCAAATAGAATTTTTCCTTTTTCGACCCGACGCTCACGGAGGTATTGTAGCCATTGAACCCGTCAGCGCTCATTCTCACACCCGACAAGCCCCATATCTCCAACGGTTCCACCGGTTTACGCGACACGAGGTTAATAGCGCCGCCCATCGTATTGGGACCATACAGAACGGAAGTCTGGGCTTTGGAAACGGAAATCTGCGACAAATCATAAGTTGTGAAACGGTTAATGTCTACATTTCCGTCGTAAGGCACATAAACCGGAATGCCGTCATAGAAGACCGGCGTCTGCAACAGGCTGAATCCGCGCAGGTAGATTTGCCCTTCGTTGCGTGCGCCGGCCTCGGTGATACTCAGCCCGGGCAATAAGTTAAGCGCTTCGGTTGCATTGTCACGATTAAATTCCCGTAACTGCACGGAACCGATTTTACGCGTAACAGATTTCCCATACCGGCTACCGCTAACTTCAATTTCACCCAACCTGTAAATTGTTGAGATTGAATCCTCCTGTGTTTGTCCGTATGCAAAAGCAACAAGACATATAAAACCGAAAATAAATATCAATTTTTTCATCATCATCTGTTTTTAAATTCCACATAAATATCCACATGTTTCCCGATAAAAAAAACGAAAGGAGAGAGCATTTCGCGTTCAACAATGACTGCCGACGCCGTATCCATTGTCGCCGGCGCAACATCTTCCCGTTTAAGCGACACCATAGAAGCAATCGCAACCGGGATACTTCCGTCCACGCCCTCTTCTTTCCACACCCGGAAGATAGCTTCCAGATTATCATACGCCATATAAAGCGCTACCGTATCGCCATGCTTGAACAATCGGGCGATATCGCGAATGTGAGCAAAATCATCGTTTATTTCAAAAGCGATAAGGTTTATCAGCGCATCGCTTTTGTGGATTTCCGTCGTGGAAATTGCAAATATATTAGATGCCGCACACGACGCCGTTATGCCGGGAACGAGTTCGAACGGTATCCCCCAGTCGCGCAGCCGCCGGGCGTCGACATCGCCACCGTTGAACATCAGCGCATCGCCGGCTTTAAGACGTACCACCTTTTTCCCTTTTTCGTAGTATTGCCTGACATACTCAAGCATATCCTCCTTTTTCTCCCCTTCGTCGGGATGCCTGTTGACAAACTTCACGACAGCCGACGGTTTGGCAACGGCAAGCACATGCTGCGCCGGCAAACAATCATACAATATCACATCCGCTTCTTCCATCAGCCGTCGGGCTTTTACCGTAAGCAGGTCGGGGTCTCCCGGCCCCGTGCCTACAATAGACACTTTTTCTTTTTTCATAAACATACTTTTAAAAATAACCTGAAAACAATCTTTCACTCTCTCTCTCTCTT
>JAITBC010000188.1 GCA_031283785.1 Tannerella sp.
CTGATACGGTTCGGGAGCGAACGCTTCCCCGACTGGAAAACGGTAACGGAATATCTTATCAAAAACAATGAAAACGCCGACCTCTTATCGCGAGCCATCAACATAGCGCGTCTTGCCCACTTCGGACAGAAAGACAAGGCGGGAGCTAATTACATCGAGCATCCGTTGCGAGTGATGAAGCGAGGCAAAACAGAAACGGAGAAAATCTGCGGCGTGTTGCACGACGTTGTCGAAGATAGCGACCTGACGTTCGAAGACCTCGAAAAAGAGGGTTTTCCGTCCGAAGTTATCGCCGTCCTGCGCTGTGTTACCAAGTTGTCGGAGGAAGAGGATTATGACAGTTTTATTGAACGAATAGCACAAAATCCCGTTGCCGTACAGGTAAAAATTAACGACCTGCTCGACAATATGGATGTAACCCGTTTCGAGCAACTTTCCGAACAGGATTTAAAACGGTTAAACAAATATCTGAAAGCGTACAGAAAGTTATTGTCAGTTCAAATTCAGAAAAATTAGTGTGATTTAAAAGTGAATAATATGAAACGGCTATTAAAAAACCTTGGTAGCAAAATGAAGATACGAATATTGACATTAACAGGCATAACGCTTATTAGAAACTCTTGTAAAGTGCAAAAATTGCACCCTGAAAAAGGCGCTAACGGTGAATGTGGCTACGTAAATAAAATAGAAAAAGACGTCATTCCTTTGAAATACGATAATGCCGGTTCTTTTTCCGAAGGGCTTGCTGAAGTAGAATTGAATGGCAAATGGGGCTGCATTGACAAAAGAGGCAAGGAAGTCATTCCTTTGAAATATGATTATATACGATCTTTTTCCGAAGGGCTTGCTGAAGTAGAATTGAATGGCAAATGGGGCTACATCGACAAAACCGGCAAATGCGTAGAAAACTGCCCGTAAACAGTCTGAACTGTGATTTACATGTTAAAGATAGATAATATGACACGACAATTAAAACACATTAGTAGAGGCGAAAATAATGCAGTGGTGACAAAAGCCTCACAATATGAACAGCGTTTAGTCGAAATACTGACCGAAGCGCAGGAGCGAGGCGAAGAAATAAGAATAGCCGTAATGAATAAAACGGCATTACCCGAAAAGCCGGAGATAGAGTAAGGGAAATTTAGAGAAAACATGAATAACAATTCTAAACAACATACTGACAACAACGTAAGCACAGTGGAGACCGGATACCATTACAAAAACGGGGGCAAGACCTGCAAAGCCAAAAGAGCAGGAGAAAATTAAAATTATATTTTATGTTTAAAAATGTTGTAACAATTGTAGCGACCGTGTTGTTTGCCGTTAATATTGCAAACGCGCAGGAAGCCGAAGTGAAAGAAGAAGCGGCGCCAACGCCGCAAAGTGTAGAAACGCTTAGCCTGGCGGGACAGCTTGCCAAATATGGCTATGCAAACAATTCGCCGTCGGCATTGATTCAGGCGGCAGAACTGTATTTATCGGTTCCGAAAGAAGAACTGAAGCCCGAATCGGCGCCATCGGACAAGGGGACTGAAACAGCAAAAACAACGGGCGTTTCGCACGACCCCCAAAAGTAGCTCAACGACGCCAAGACAATGGCTGACGGCGACCAAACGTTGCTTGCATTGATCGACCAGGCACAGAAATCGGCTAAAACACGAGGCGCGGTAGGCGGAACGAAACATGCTTCTTCACATGTATCTGCGGGAAGTACGGATGAGTATGTTATCCGTTTTCGAAGCGGCGAATTAGCGGCAGTGTATGTATCGGGCGATGGCGATACCGATCTGGACCTGTACGTTTACGATTCTTACGGAAATCTTATTGTTTCGGATACTGACTATTCCGACGAATGTGTTTGTCTTTGGATACCGAAAACTACGGAAAGTTACAAAATCCGCATCAAAAACCGCGGCGATGTATATAATGCCTATACGATTGTAACAAACTAAAAAATGTAGTCCTATAATTCGAGAGTGGAAAATAATGTCAAGGTTTTTCACTCTTGAATTTATTAACGTGCGTTTTTGGATAAAAAGTTTTAAGTCTATGATTAGAACGACAGGCATCGTAGCGGCGTTTATCCTGCTCGGAATATGCGCGGCCGTAAAAGCGCAGGATGCAAAGACTGTACTGGCGCAGGCCGACAGTTTGAGCGAAGCAAAAAACTATACAGAGGCTATTGCCCTGCTCGAAAAGAATATCAAACTGTTTGAAGCCGACAGCGTGTATGACCTCTCTTTTGCATACAACCGGTTGGGAAATAATTATAAAAATATCGAAGACTACGAGCGGGCTAAAACATACTATCTGAAATACTATGATTTTCACAAGCCATATATGGAAAGCAATCCGGCTGAATATGCCTACTGGTATTCGAATAATCTCTTATCTTTGGCGAATACTTATGCTAAACTTTTCGATCATCAGGCTGCAATTCGTGTCTGTAAAGAAAATATCGAGTTGATTGAGCGCTATAAAGAACATTTCGAGAATTATTCCTTTGATTTGGCGGGGAAGTATGGTTCTTTGTCGTATTTTTATCTTTTTGCCAAAGACTACCCATTGGCAGAACAGGCAGTACAAAAAGCCTTGAGCATAGACAGTACGCAAACATGGATAAAAACCAATCTTGCCCCTGCTTTACTGTTTCAGGGAAAAACACAGGAAGCCGAAACTATTTACAATGAGCTGGCACAAACAGTTTATCATGATAATGATACTTATGCTCCAACTGTTTTGGAAGATTTCGAGCAGTTAGAGAAAGCGCAGGTTATTCCTCAAAATGCGAAAAAA
>JAITBC010000205.1 GCA_031283785.1 Tannerella sp.
CTATCGGCTGTGTAATACGTCCCAGTTCGTTGGTTACATCGCTTATAATCAAAGGCAGATCGGGTACCGCCTCGTTGATTAAATCGCCAATGAAGGAAACGCATTCGTCAAATGGCGACCTGAATATCCTGATAGACTCGACCTCCGTATCAATCGGGAAATTTTCCTTTATCAAGGGAACAGGTCCGTACATTCGCAACAGGTAATAATGAAAATAGGCTTTGAGGAACTTGACTTCGGCAGTCCATCTTCTCCTTTCTCCTTCAGGCAAATCGGGACCTACCTTATGTACATTTTCCAGAAAAATATTGCAATCGCGGATACCCTGATAAAGATCCGTACCCTGTCGAAAACCCTGCCAGTAATTGAGCAAGGGGTCGTTGACATTTTGCCGGTTTCTTTTGATATTGAAAGCGTCAAAATTCCCGACAAACTGATAATAATACAGCTCTTCGTGCGCCCACCATTCGTCGCTGCTCATAATTGCAGGGTCGTTAGTCGGATTACCTATGTGAGGCAAATAAGAATAACAGGTGAACAGAAATTTCTGAGCGCTTATTCTGTCACGAAATGCATAATCAATAGTCGCGACATTATCCGGTACCACATCCAGATATTCCTTACATGAACAGAACAGCGCCATGAACGTCAAAATGAAAATATATCTAAAATCTTTCATAATTATTTGTTTAAAAAGTTAATTGAACTCCTACATTAAAAACTCTCTGTATGGGATAGCCCAAACCGTTGCCTGCCATTTCGGGGTCCCAAAGTTTGAATTTGCTGAAAGTAAGCAAATTTGTCCCGCTTAAATAAATACGAAAAGTTTTCATTCGTATCTTTCCCGTGATTTTTTCGGGTAAAGTATAACCCATTTCAACGGATTTCAGTCTCATAAAACCTCCGTCTCTCATAAACCATGTATTTGATACGGAATAATTGTTGCCGATCATTCTGTCGGCAAGTCTTGGCCAGAGGGCATAGATATCTTTATTGTCTTCGGACCAGTGACTGTCAGCATACGCTTTTATCATTGCATTTTTGGAGGTTATACTGCCGTTGCCGTCAGTATCAACAAAAGGAACCGTTGACGAACTTAGCCAGAACGACCTCTGAGCCAGTCCCTGAAAAAAGAACGAAAAATCGAAGCCTTTATATCCTGTCGACATTCCGAACCCGTAGATTATTTGCGGTTCGGTGGGATAACCTGTCGGAACCATATCCAGCGAAGTTATTTCTCCGTCGCCATTTATATCCTTATATTTAATGTCTCCCCCTGCATATTCGCCGAATGACGCCTGCGAGGGAGAATTGTTAACCTCATAATCGTCGACAAACAATCTTTCGGCGACATATCCCCATTGTTGAGATACAGGATATCCCACTCTCGAAAGCCATGGCGTAGCGCTGTTGTCGGGTTCTTCGTACCGGGTATATTCCGTTACGGCATAAGTGAAATTGGCGCGTCCCGAAATCCAGAAATCCTTGTTGAAACTGTGATTGTAATCCACCGACAAATCGACTCCCTGTCCGAAAGCTTTGCCGAGATTGGCTTCGGGATTTACCCACAGTCCCATTGTTGCCGGCACTCCGCTGCGCGGCAAAAGAATGCCGCTGCGGTTTTCGGTATAATAGTCAACTATTACATCAATTTTTCCGAACAGTCCGAGTTCCAGTCCAAGATTTAATTTTCGCGCTGTTTCCCATGTTATATTTTCGTTTGCATATCTCAGCATGGCAATTCCGTTGCTGTAATAGCCAAGATCATACCCGAAAGAATATGCTCTTCCTGAATAATCCATATTCACTTCTGACATGTAGAAAAACCGGTCTTCCGAATCGCCGATAGCGTCATTGCCTGCAAGTCCGTATGTACCTTTAAGTTTTAACAGTGAGACTGTTTTTTTCAGATTTTCGTTCCAGAACGATTCGTTCGACAATATCCATCCCACGCCGAAAGACGGAAAAAATCCGAAACGTTCGTTTTCGGCAAAACGTTCGGAGCCATTATATCCGAAATTAAATTCCGTGAAATAGCGATTGTCGTATGAATATGTCAATCGTCCCGACACTCCGCTGTTGCGGTGAGGCAAAGAGAGTTGCAGAGATGATACGTCTCCTTCCAGTTTATTGCGCATGGTAGCTACTATCATTCCGCTTAACGCATGTTTGCCGGCGAATGTGCGGTCATAATTTATTGCCGCTTCGGCATAAGTTACGGTATTAATTTCCTTGGTTCCCGAAGGCTCGCCCAAATATTCTCTTCCGTTTTCGTTTATGCGGTAAAGCCGGTATTTGTCCTGATATTTGTCATAATTCGCTATTGCGTAATAATAAGGCACATAACTTCTTGCAATACTGAGATTGGAATATCGCGTAGTGTTGAACAGTCCCCTTACTGTCAAGCCTTTTGTAAAAAAATCGAGATTCTGTTTAAGCTCGAACTGCGCGAGGATATTGGACTTGTTGTATTCCTTATATCCCTTCACCATGTCAGCGTACGGGTTTATATACTGAGCCTGATCGGCATTTCCAAACAGTATATGCTGTACATAAGCGTATGTTTCGTCCGCAGCATACAGCGGCGGGAAAAGTACGGGATCGGAACGCATGACTTTTTCATACAGTGCATCGCCTCCGTCAATAGGTCCCTGATAATCGTCGAATGTGCCGTGCAAACGTACAATAGCCTCCGTCGTTTTTGTTACGTTGATGTTAACATTCGATCTCAACAGATAACGTTTAAGGTCAATATTATTGTTGAAATTGTTCTTCCTGTCCACTTTCAACACTCCATTGTCCTGATTGAAGGTGGCAGCAATATAGTAACGTGCAACCTTCCCTCCTCCGCTGACATTGAAATTCACTCTGTGATTAAATGTGTAATTGTTGAATAACATTTTATACCAGTCGTTCGCAGGATAAACATACTGATTCCTGTTCGGATTGGCTGTGTTATCAATTTTTTCCATAGAATATGGCAGAGTCGCCATTCTGTTCCGTGTCAGCACAGCCTCGTTATTCAATTTCATATACGAGACTGGGTCTACCAGATCTATGGTCTGCGTAGGAGTGGACAGAGAAGTTTCTAGCCGCAGCGATATGCTTGCCTGACCTTCGCGACCTTCTTTGGTAGCAATCAAAATTACGCCGTTTGCTCCGCGCGCTCCGTAAAGCGCTGTCGCTGCGGCGTCTTTCATAATAGAAAAACTTTCGATGTCATCCGGTTGCATACGCGAAAGATCGGACGAAGTCATTTCCACGCCGTCAATCAGTATAAGCGGACCGTTTGCATATTTCAGCGACGTCACTCCCCGGACAAAGAAATTCGCATCATCCATTCCGGGCTCTCCGCTGCTTTGATACGAAACCAGACCCGCAATTCTTCCGGCTAAAGCCGTAGAAAGATTGCTGCTCGGAACTTTCAAGTCGGCGGGACGAACTGTTGTTATGGAAGCTAAGACACTTTCTTTTTTCTGCTTCCCGAATGCAACAAGCGTTACCTCTTCCAGCGATTCCGAACTTTCTATCATGACTACATTTATACCGGTTTCATTCTCTACTTTTCTTTCTTCGGTTACAAAACCTATCAAACGAAATTCAAGAATGCTGCCCACAGGAACATTGGAAATACTGTAATCTCCCTCCTCATTCGAATTTATGCCCTGAGACGTTCCTTTAACGATAACACTGGCTCCTGCGAGAGGGATCCCTCCCGAATCAAGGATTTTTCCTTTTACCGTCACATTTTGCTGTGCTCCCGCAAAAGAAAAAGTTAATGCCATAAAGAATGTTAATACTAACATTCGCACACATTTTAAAAAACTAAAATAAATTTTCATAAATTATGCATAAAATTAACTGGTTAAATAAATAAAAAATTATATCTGTTTTCGACAGAACTGTCGAAGTTTCATTGCTGATAAAAACAGCGTGGAAAATAAGACGATTACGAATATAATCCCCTGAACTGCAATATTCTCTCTCTCTCTCTCTCTCTCTCTCTCTCTCTCTCTCTCTCTC
>JAITBC010000264.1 GCA_031283785.1 Tannerella sp.
CGTCACCCTCTCTCCACCGTCGAGTTACGGATAATTTGGATGAGCCATCGCGCCGTCCCCGAAATTCTCCAAGATACCTGTTAACGTAGTTGTAGTTCAAGCGCGTAACGTATGACAGAAAAGCCCATTCGCTCTGTCCGCCACCGGCGCCGTTGTTGGTTCCGCTTATCATTGTTTCCAAATCGGTCAGTCCCGAACCTGCGTAAAGAGGTCCGCTGTTACGCGATGCGGTAACTGTTTTTGAATATTCTGCTTCAGATGTAGCGCCCACCATTGCACTGACAATATGAACGTCATTAAAAGTGCGGTCGTAATTGGCAAATAAGCCAAGGGTAGTGTTCGCCCACTTGGTTGTCAGTTCCGTCAGCGAACCGGGTGAATTTGCATTGCCCGTTTCATTGTTGTCCCAGTCGTAGAACTGCAATCTGTTGACCGAAGTTTGAACGTCTTTGTCAACGGTTTTATAGCCGCCGGTAGCCGATAGCGACAAGCCTTGTGTGAGAAACGACATATCAAGAGTGGCTTTGATGTTGGCGCGGAAAGTTGTAAATCCCGTTTTTATCTGTCCCCCGTTTTTCACAAATCCAATTGCACTGCGTTTGCCGTCGAAAGAATCATACACATTGCCTTCGGGATTGTAGAACGCCCACAGCCACGGATCTGCCCATCCTGAATTTCCATCGCCGATACCCTTGCTTGGAGTTACGATGTTGCGCATTTCATACGACATGCCTGTTTCAAACTTCAAGCGTTTATTTGCCTGATAATCCATGTTCAGACGTCCGCTGTATTTCTTTTCGCCATCTTCGGCAAGTTTCAATTGCGACGAGTTGTCGGCAAATCCCAAAGAAGCCATGTAACCGAATTTATCGTCGGCGCCCGAAATGCTCAAAGAATGTTTTTGCGACGTTGCTTGATCGTACAGTTCGTCTACAATGTAGTTGTTAGGTTCGTAGCGATGAACCCATCCGTTATTTCTCAGAATAGTCATGTTTTCGCCCCTGCGCAGTCGCTGCCAGAAATCCAAGCCATAAATGCTTTCGCCTGTATCGACAGATGTTCCACCCAAAACGGAATTACTGGCAAAAATCCACCAGTTAAACCTGTCAAGAGCCAATTCTTTGTAGTCGGTTACTGTCGGATTATCGGCGCGTGCATCCTGCAACTGCGCTTGATAAAACATGTCGAGCCACTCGGCGTTTGTCGTGATAGGCATCTGGATACCGTCAATCGTAGTGCTGACCGAGCCGTTGTAAGTGATTTTTGCCGCTCCTCTCTTACCGCGTTTGGTCGTTACCAACATAACGCCCGAAGCCGAACGCGCTCCGTAAATCGCCGCCGAAGCATCTTTCAAGACAGAGATGTTTTCGATGTCGTTCGGTTCCATCTGGTTCAACTCATCTAACGACCCCGCAATTCCGTCGATAAGCACTAACGGACTTGAATTGCCGTTAATCGAAATATCGCCACGGATTTTCATCTCCGCCCCTTCGCTACCGGGGCGGGTGCTGCCGCGGGTGACGACCAATCCTGGCACTTCGCCCTGCAACGCGACCGATACATTATTAATACCCCTGTCCTTAAACGCTTCCTCTCCCCGTATTTGGGATATGGCGCTCGTTAGTGAGGCTTTCTTCTGCGTCCCGTAACCGACGACTACCACTTCTTCCAGCTGTTCCACGTCTTCTTTCAAACGTATCTGCAAGCTGGTCTCATTACCGATTGTTATTTCCTGCGTTTGATAACCGATGTAGGAAATGACCAATGTTCCTTTTTCGGGTACACGGATTGAAAATTTTCCGGATATATCCGAAGTGGTTCCAATCGTAGTACCCTTCACTACAACGCTTGCTCCGATAATTTCTTCGCCGCGTTCGTCCATAACCGTTCCGGTAACCGTCTTTTGTGCATACGCCCCGGAACACCATCCTGTCATTATAATGAACAGGAAACAAAGTTTGAATAATTTTTTCTTCATAGAAATTTAATTAACAATAGAATTTGGAAGGCAAAAGTACGGAATGAGCAAAAGCACGATTATACTGTTTTATCCGGATTATTGAGGTATTTTATCCAACAGCCTTGTTTTCATTGGATTAGTGTGAGAAAAAAAAGGCGCGAATCATTTCCGCATCCCTTTTTTTACTCAATACCAATAAACGGAACGGCATCGCTTGGCGTTTTATATGACTTTGAAGATAAGTAAATGTAAAGCTTGTCTATATTTCCTTCAATTCGTTCCAATGGATATTTCTCTATTCTATTGTCATTAAGCATGATAAATTTATTCTCACTGAATTTAGGATTTATGAGAATGGGATACATTTACGTGTTCTTTGTATTTCCTTTCCTGTATTGTGTCGGCGTCACGCCAAATGCCTCCTTAAAGTATTTGTTGAAATATTTTATATCGTTGATGCCGACCTTCCACGAAATTTCCGAAACGGTATGCCGGCTTGCCTGTAATAATTGCGCGGCACGTTTCAAACGGATGGAACGGATAAAATGGTTGGGCGTCTGGCCGGCGATGGTTTGAAATTTCGGATACAGGCAACTCCGGCTTATGCCTAAATCGCGGCTCAGGTCGTCGTTTGAATAATCGGGGTTGCTGATGTTTTTTTCGATCAGTTGAAGCGTTTTTTTGATAAATTCTTCATCTAACGAGGTAGTGGTTATGCTGCCGGGTTGTACGTCGATGGCCTTATGGAAAAGCTTTTTACGCTTTTCCTGCTGTTCGATCAGCATTTCGATACGGGTTTGGAGGACTTCGAAATTGAACGGTTTGGCGATGTACGAATCTGCTCCTGCCTTGTAACTTTCAATTTTAGCTTCGTCCGACAACCGGGCGGTCAATAAGATGATGGGAATATGCGAAGTCCGGATATCGTTTTTCAACCGGCGGCATAATTCCAGTCCGTCCTGACCGGGCATCATCAAATCGGCAACAATTAAGTCGGGGTATTCCCGTCGCGCCGTTTCTTCCCCTTCTTTTCCGTCTGATGCTTCGCGCACGTTGAACTGTTTGCTTAACTGTTCGGCAAGGAAACGGCGGAACTCGGCATTGTCTTCGACGATGAGCAGGGTTTTCCTGTCCGGCGTTTGCGGCATATCGTTTTCTTCCGGCAGCAGGGATGGAGGTTTTGCGTCTTCTTTTCCTTTCAAATCGGCAGGGATATAAACGGAAAAAGCGCTTCCTTCATCCGGTTTGCTGTTGACGGTGATCTTTCCTTCATGCAACTCAATGTATTCTTTTACCATGTGCAGTCCTATCCCCGAACCGACCGTCTCAGGGCCGTTATTTTCACTTTGAAAAAAACGCTCGAAAATCGTTTGCTGTTCTTTTTCGGAAATACCGCAGCCGGTATCGGCGACAGTGTATTTCACAAATTTGCGGCCGTTTTCTTCCGTCAGACATATTTTGGTCGTAACGTATCCTCCTGCAGGAGTGAACTTCAGTGAGTTTGAGTACAGGTTGTTGAGTATTTTCCGTATTTTTTCCTTATCGAACCATATAAATAACTGCAATTCCCGGTTGTCGAAATCAAAACCGATGGATTTGCCGGCAGCCATTTCTTTGAATGAAGCATATACATATTCGGAAAAGCGGATAAAATCATCGAATGACAGTTTCAGTTTTTCTCCTCCCATCTCCAGCTTCCTGAAATCCAGCAGCTGGTTAATCAAGCCGAGCATGTTCTCGGCATTCCGGTAAATGGAGATCAGTTTTTGCTTCAGTGCTTCGTCGTTCAACTGTCGGATCAGGGTGCTTAAAGGCGTCATTATTAAAGTCAGTGGCGTCCGAAATTCGTGGCTGATATTCGTGAAAAACCGGAATTTCATCTGGTCTAATTCTTCTTTCCGCCTTTCGCGTTCGAGCGCTTCCCGTTCGGACTGTTTTTTCTTTTTCCGTTTTTGCAGGAAGATAAAAATTAAAAAGAGAACGGCAACCGACAAAACGGTATAAAAAACATAGGCATAGACGGTTGCCCAGAACGGAGCGTCTATCGTGACGGAGATTTCGGCGGCTTCGTCGCCCCATACCCTGTCGTTGTTTGCCGTGTAAACGATCAGCCTGTATTTACCCGGCGGCAGGCCGGTGTACGAAGCCGTCCCGACGCCGGAAGTCAGTATTTCGTTCCATTCGAGGTCGTAATTTTCCAGTTTGTAACGGTAGTAGGTATGCGAAGGATTGACATAGTTGAGGCCTGCAAATTCAAATGCGATGAAGTTTTCAGTATGGTTCAGCCTGATTTCGGCGGTATTGTTTATGGGCTTTTCGAGGATGATACGACCGTTGTATCCGACGTTTTCCCTTATTTGCCGGTTATATAGCCGGAAGGCGGTAAACAGGGGTTTGTTTTTTTGTTTATTATAATGAACATTGCCGGGATTAAGCCGGTTGACGCCGTGATGTCCGCCGAAATACAAGTCGCCGTTATGTGCTTTCAGCGACGAACGGTCGTAGAATTTGCCGCTTTGCAATCCGTCATCCGTACCGTAGTTCACAAGTGAAAAATCGTATCCTCCGGCTGTTTCCGTCATTTCAATCTTGGCTATTCCGTTTACGGTCGAAACCCAGTATTCGCCCCTGCTGTCTTCCATGACAGAAGAAATGGAATTATTTGACAGCCCGTTGCCGGTGTTGATGATGTACACTTTCTTTTTACTGTCGTCCCATATACGTATCCCCTGTTCGGTGCCGAACCATTCCAGTCCGCGCGTATCATTGAATATGCAGTAGTAGCGGATGTCGACTCCGGCAAATCTGGGATTGTCGGGGTCGTCCGTTTCGGGGATAAACACTTTGTCGGTTTGAGTATTGTAGTAGTAAATACCGTTTTCGCCATACACGGCGAAGGTATGGTCGTCGACCGGATAAAAGTCGTAATCGATTTTATGGAAGGCTATTTCGGGATGTCTGTCCCGCAACATGGCGATTTCTCCCGAATGAACGTCCAGTTCACCCACGCCTTCATTGTCCACACTCACCCAAAAGCGCCCGTCCCGGCTTTCGTAAACAGCCCGTGAGATATTCTGGTTGGGATACAGCGTCATGTTATCGGTCGATTTGTTATAGCATTTCACCCGGCGTCCGTCGATGCAATAAAAGCCGTTGAGGTAAGTTCCTACCCACAGGCGCTTCCTGCGGTCGCGGTATATCGAAAGGCAGAGGTCGTCGGTGAGGAATCCGTCGAAAGCTTTGGCAATCTCTCCCGTCGAGGGATGGTAGCGCATCAGTCCGTTGGTAGTAGTACCGATAAGTATACTGCCGTCGTTGTCTTCAAACAGGCATCGGACAGCTTCATTGGTGACGGGCGTCCCGTTGTGAACGGTCTGAACCAAGTCGAACTTATACATGCTTGGATTGTAGTAGTATATGCCTTGCCATAACGTGCCTGCCCACACGCCACCGTTATCGTCGGCGAAGATACACTGGATGTCGTTGATTAATATGCCGCTGTTGTTCAGTTTCAGTCCCGGAATCGTCTCTACGGCAAACGTTTTCCCATCTATTTTCCGCAGTCCCGACCACGAAGTTCCTATCCATACATTACCTTCCGTATCGATATCCATGCAGGTAAAAAAATTGGACACCCCTTCTATACTGACTACTTCGCGCCACGTTTTGTCGATGCGGCTGTAATAACATACAGCGTTGTTGTACATCAGCCACAGATCGCCGGCAGAGGTGGGGTGTATGCTCAGCCGGTCTGTAATGCTTGATATTTTATCTGCGAAAAAGGTATCTTGCCCGACAAATTCCTGCGAGGCGCTGTCCCAGCAACGCAGCAAGCCGTTGGAATACATAATGTAATAAAGATTTTTATACTGGGCTATTTCTTCAGGGACGCCGTATTGCTGTGTAAAATGTTCGTCGCCTTCGTCGACGATTACGGAATGTTTTTGGGCAATGTCGTAAAGGATAAAAACGTTATTTTCCGTCAGAAACCAGAAGTTCCGGCTTTCGTCGATGAAGAGGTTTTTCAGTCTGCCATGCACATTCATCCGGCGCAGTTCGTTGTCAACATCATAGACGAATTCATTCGTGCCAAAGTCGAAAAGCAGGAGGTATCCGGGCGCTTTCATCCAAATACGTCCCCATGCGTCGAGGTATTCCTTGAATATCTGATAGCGGTTGTAGTTCCATTTATAACTTTTGCGGCGGTCGTGATAGAAATGTTCGAATGTAGCCCCGTTATATATGTTCAGTATGGAAACGGTACGGATAGAGAGTCGTCCGTCCGGCAATTGCATGAAGTACCTTATCTGATTATCCGACAAACCATCGACTATATCCAGATGCTGAAATACGTACTGTGCCTGCGCAACCACGGGGCTGATCATTAAAAAGGCAAACGCAATAATACCTGCGGGTTTATATAACTGTAACTGTTTCAATCGTTGTTGTTTGAGAAGATGAATCGCGTCTTGTCGACACAGGCATAACCGTTCGTTATAATGTCTCTGAAGTCAGATTTACCGTAAGGCAAACGTTTGAATACTCTCTTTTCCATTGTCTGTAATTACCGTTGAATAAAAACTGCCCGTAAAGATAATGCATTTTTATGACACCATCCTTTTCTTTGCACTTTTATTCCGGATAATATGAATCTCACCTCTATGGAATGTCCCGTTTTGCGGCCGAATCGTTATTATTATTCTTCTTCCTCCACTTCGATTACCTGAAACTCAACTTTTGCCGCGCTCATTGCCGTAAATATGCCGAAAGCGTTCCGGATGGCGCTTGAAGGATTTGCCAGGTCGGTCGAGCTGATGCGTTCATACAGGTCAACATAATCTTTATTGACACGGTAGACATAAATCGAGTAGTAACCGATGCTCATAAACTCCCGTGAAGTTGTTTTGTAACTGTTCCCCTGAAAAGGCTGCATCATACGGCGACGGAACTGCGTTCCGCCGCCAAAGTCCGGCATATCCGACGAAGCCGGACTTTCGATGTAAATCTGGTAATAACTCTTGTCGGGGTCATCCCACGTCAGGCATATCCCGGTCGTATCGGTTGAATCCCACCAATAATAGGATGATACACGGGTAATGTATGCCGGCTCAACGTGTAAGTTGGCGATTTGCCGTGGGACAGATGTGGAGGCGGTCACCGTTTTCCCGATATAGTCGAACGACAGATCGAACGTTTGCTGTCCGCGAATCGTATCTTCGCCCAAATCCAGATAATATGTTCCCGTAGCGGTTTCTTCCGCTCGTCGGCCGTTGATTTCCAGCTGTAAACCGCCAATTGGTTTGGAAAGCAGATAATCGTCTTTCAAATATACTTCCATACTGTATAATTTGACCGTCAACGTATTGTTGCCTTCCTGCAAATAGCTTTCCACAATGGGCGTATCGGTATTAACTTCGCTATCCATCAGTTTTTCGCCGCAGGAAGTGAGCAGTTGAAAGTAAACGAACGGCAATAAAAAGCAACTATTTATAAATCCTTTCTTTTTCATAATTATTTAAGTTGGATGCTCAGCGTGATATTTGGCGTAAAGCCGAGCAGATTGATATTGGTTTCGGTGATGCCGAGCGACTCGTCGTAAGCATATTCCTTATACCATACATTGGCGCGGTCGTAGACATTGAAAAGCGAGACGCTCACGCTCGACTTGAATGTGCGGATAAACGACAGGTCGTATTTCGCCAGTAAATCGAGGCGATGATAGTCAGGGTATCGGACGTTATTTTTCTTGTCGACGACAATGAAATTCATCTCGCCGCCGTTGGGAGTGTTAAGTTTGTACCCCCCGACAGGCTCGGTGTAGGGCTTACCTGTCGCATAAATCCATGTCGCCGAAAGCGTCAGGTCGTGGAAGGGTTTGAATGTCAGGACGGTTTTAAATTCGTGCGTAACATCCTGGTTGGCCGCAAAATATCCGTTTCCGTAAACCGGAAAGCGATAGCGCGTCTCGCCAAGCGTATAGCCGAGCCAGCCCGTCAGTATGCCGTATTTCTTTTGAAGCAGGAAATCAATGCCGCGCGAATAGCCGCTGCCATTGTAGAAAAATTCCTGATAACCGGAATTATCATTGAACGAAGGCGCAAACCGCAGCGTGTATTCGCTTAAGTCGTAGAGGCGCTTGTAGTAAGCTTCGACATCGAAAAGAAACCCTTTCGTCTCGTAACTTCCGCCTGCAATGAAATGTGTCGCACTGCTGACGGGAATACCTTCATCATCGGACAATAACCATATATCGCGGCTTCCGGCGGAAATATCCTCGCGCACAATACGATTGACGAACTGATTGTAATATCCGGCAGAAGCCTTAAGTCTCAGCCTTTTTCCTAATTTATAGAAAATCTGGAAACGCGGTTCGGGATAAACTTTAGAGGTTACATCATAATACGAAATCCTGACTCCCGGCAACACGGTCAGTTTTTCGCTCAGCGTCAAACGGTTTTGAATGTAGGCTGCAAACAGGTTCCCTTTGTTTTGCATATTCAGAATATTTGTGGAATCGCTCTGCGAATAACGGTAATCAATGCGATAATCGGAGTAATTCAGCCCAAATTCAAGTTTGTTTTTCCCGTTGATTTTGTACTCGTTATCGAATTTGAGGGAATAGTCCCACAGGTTGTTGTTCTCGTCGGTGTTTTGATTGAACATCACGGCTACATTGTTCCCTCCGCCGCTCGAATTGGTTGTGTTGTTCCGACGGTCGCGCAGGCTGTAATATTTCGAAAAGGAAACGAGCAGATTGGAATAGAACTTATCGTCCCAGTTGCGCGACCATTTGAGGCTGCTGCCGATGTTGCCCCAGTTGGTTTTGTCGGTAATGCTTCCGCTCATAAACGAACTGCCGAAACTTTCGCGCGAATTATCAAGGACGTCTTCGCCATTGAAAAAACTGAACGATACGATGTCGCGCTTCGTAGGGTTCCATGTCAGTTTGGCGTTGAGGTCGTAAAAATACGATTCCGGTTTCTGCTGATTACGCATGTTGAAGCGTCCGCCTCCCATGCCGCCTCCCATGCCGCCTCCCATGCCGATTTGCTGATTTTCAGTGTAAACATTGGTGAATTTGTCGTACATAAAACTTTGAAACGAACGCCTTCCCGCAATGAAAAAGGCGCCTTTCTCATCCTTGAACGGCGTTTCGGCAAATGCGTTAAAACCCAGAAATCCAATGTCGCCGCCGATATTATATGACTTGTCATTGCCTGTCTTACCGACAATTTCCATCACACTTGACAGTCGGCCGCCGTATTTGGCATCAAAACCGCCTTTGTGCAGTTGCACATCTTTGACGGCATTGGTGTTGAAAGCGCTGAACACGCCCATCAGATGTTCCTGATGATAAATCGTAAAATCATCGTAGAGCACAAGATTCTGGTCGGGTGTCCCCCCGCGCACATACATTCCTGCGGAGGATTCGTTAGCGGCCGAGATCCCCGGCATCAACTGGAAAGAGCGAAACAGGTCCTTCTCACCCAGCGCAGGCAGGTCGGCTATTTTAGCGGCTGTGGTCTGAATTACCCCGATGGACATTTCGGGAATTTTCAGCACGTCTTCACGCTCGCTGATAATAACAACTTCGTCAAGCATGTTAGCGGCGGGCTGCAATTCCACAAACAGATTATCGGTTTTCACGTCGGGCGAAAGATAGAAATACTGCGTTTCGTATCCCAAATATCTGAATATTAAAGCCACCGTATCCGAAGGGACACCGTAAAGCGTGAAATAGCCGTCCGTATTGGTCGTTGTCGCGATTGTCGGGAATCCCTCTGCCTGAATGGTCGCAAAAGGCAGGAACTCGCCGTTAGTCTGGTCTTTGATGCGTCCTGTGACGGTCAGGTTGCGGCGGCCGGCTTCGCCACGGTAGCGTTTGTTTTCCATCCCTGTACGGTTGCGGGGCATGTTTCCGGTCGGCACAACACAGTAACATCCGCTGTCGTCAACATAATACGACAGTCCTTTCAGGTCATCAAAAAGACTCTTGAAAGCGTCAAGTACACGCTCCGACTGAAAATCGTTCCGGCATCTGTAGTCCGCAACCTGCGCAGAGTCATATTTGAGCTTCATACCGTATTTAGTCTCAAAATCGTGCAACACACCGAGCAGAGGTGCATTGAAATAAAATTCGTTGACATGGTATTTTATTTCAACGCTGTCGCGTACCTGTGCCACTAAGCCGTCTGTTACTGAAAAACAGACAATCACATTCAAAAAAACAATAATTTTCTTCATTTACAAGATACTCATTTACAAAATACCGGCATAAAACATTTTTGCAAAAGTACAGACCCCGTCATACAACAGGAATAAACAATGGGTAAACGACCGTATTTAGCGGATTTCCGGCGTGCCGTATCTCATTATGTCCATAAAATTTTTGCGGAAACGCCTGCCGACAGGTATCTGTTTACGGTCGGTTACGACTTTTTCACTGTTGAATGATTTTATTTTGCCCACGGCAACGATGAACGACTTGTGAATGCGGACGAAATCCTCCGCCGGCAACAGGGTCTGAATCGTTTTCATCGTCATGACAGGCATATATGTCTTGGCAGATGTGATGATTTTAATGTAATTATCAAAGGCTTCGATATAGATAATGGCACTTAGCGGCAACTGTATATTCTGATAATTGTATTTGAATGAGATCGTTTTGCCCTCGTGCGTCGATTCTGCAACGGGTACTGTCCGGCCGGAGAGGAAACGCTCCTCCGCCTTTGTGTATGCTTTCATAAAACGCTCAAAACAAAACGGTTTAAGCAGATACTCAATCACGTCCAACTCAAAACCTTCGACGGCATATTCCCTGTGCGCACTCATGAAAATCACCAGTGTTTCTTTTTCAAGCGATTTTGCGATATTAACGCCTGAAATTTCGGGCATGTTGATATCAAGAAACAGCAAGTCCGGCTTCAGTGAACGGATATATGAAAGTCCGTCCAGCGGATCGGTATATAAGCCGAGCAGTTGAATGGAAGGCGTCTGACTGCAATAGTGGGCCAGCAGTTTAAGAGCCAGTGGTTCGTCGTCGATCGCTATACATTTCATCTCAAATCAATCTGAAGTTTCACGCGGAAAGCCTGGCTGTCGGCCTTTATATCCAGTGAATGTTTACCGGGATAAGCCAGTTCGAGCCGCTTGCGGATATTATCCAGGCCTACGCCGGTCGAAGAATAACGGTCTTTCAACGCCGCAACTATCGAATTGTCGCACGAAAACGTCAGACGGCCGTTTTCATGCGCGACAAAGATATGTACAAAGCAGTGCGTATGAGAACTTATACCGTACTTGAAAGCATTCTCGACAAACGGCACGAATGTTAGCGGCATAATCGTACACTCCCGAAAATTACCCGTCGTCCGGAACTTGAGTTCAAATTTTTCGGATGCCCGCAAACTCTGCAAATGGATGTATTCTTCGAGCATACGGACTTCCTTTTCCATCGGGATGCGGCTCTGATTGCTTTCGGCCGTCACGAAACGCAGAAATCCCGAAAGCGACAGGATGGTCTCGGGAGCCTTGTCGTCCTTGCTCAAAGCCAGATAGTAAATATTATTCAGGCTGTTGAAAAGGAAATGCGGATGAATCTGCGACTTGAGGAACGACAGTTCAGCCTGCACTATCGATGTTTCGAGTTCCTGCAGTCGCTGTTTCTCGGCATACCACTGGGAAATAACTTTCAGTCCGGTGCTTATTATAAAAACGACTAAAAATTGACTGGAATGGGCATAGATGCCAAGGCTTCTGAAAATATGGGAGATATTGTCGCCTTCAAAAAAATCCGGACGCCGGGGCATTTTTTCAAATCTGAAAGGAGGCGCAATAAATGTCCTGAAAATCCATGGTACAACAGAACAAAAAAGAAAATATGCAGCAACCGATATACTCAAAAACAGCGCAATCTTGTTTGTGGAAAGAAATCGAGGCACAAAAATGCAACTGTTACAATAAAAATAAACTGTTAGAAATAAATAATGTATCAATCCAAACCACAGAAATGAAAAACCCTGAAACTGTTCCGTGCGGTTGAAAACAGGAAAAGTGACATAAATAAAAAGTGCCCACCCTGAAAGATGAGAGAAAATCAGCAGAGCATTTTTGTTTTTATGAAAAAGAATTTTCATGTCCGTTTTTTTTTGCAAATGTACGAAAAATCCTTTTCCAAACCCCTAAAAAAAAATATATCCGAATACATCCACACAAGAAATCATGCCGCAGTATAAGTTATGTTGTTAATTTCGCATCATTGAAAAGAAATTGCCGATTCGAAACAGGCAAGCGAAAAAAACGATTAGCTTTCTTCTATAAATTTTGCCGGACATTTTTACGGGTCTGTGTATATTGTGAAGACTTTTATGTACATTTGCACCATATTTATCGGCATACTTTCCTCCTTCTTTCGCGGACTGTATCTGCACAGGAGGAAGAAGCATATTACTATACTAATTAATTATTACATGAAACAAACAGCGAATCACACCACCATCATCATCCGTTACCTGCCGGTCGTCTTCGTCGCGGCCGTTTTTCTGGCGTATGGTAACACGTCCTGTAGCTTCTTCTCGAACGATGCAGGGGAAAATCCCACATTGAAAATGTATTACGACAAGCCCGCCCGGGAATGGGTAGAGGCGCTTCCGGTAGGCAACGGTCGTCTGGGGGCTATGATCTTCGGGAGGACAGACAGGGAACTTATACAGCTCAACGAAGAATCATTGTGGGCCGGAGGCCCGGTGAACCCGAATCCCAATCCCGAATCGCCCAAATACCTCCCGCCCGTACGCGAAGCGCTCGCCGGAGAGGATTACGGCAAAGCTGCCGCCTTGCTGAAGAACATGCAGGGATATTACACAGAATCATATGCACCGCTTGGCGACCTCGTCATCAACCAGCGCTACGCGGGCGAAGTGAGCGATTACTGCCGCGACCTCGACCTTAACAGTGCCGTCGCCACAACGCTGTTCAAAGTCGACGGCGTGACGTACAAACGTGAAATCTTCGCCTCAGCCCCCGACCAGGTGATAGTCATACGTTTAGACGCCGACAGGAATGGTGCGCTCAATTTTGACTTTTCGCTCAGTAGCTCATTAAAATATACGGTGTCGACCGAATCTAACAATACGCTCGTGATGGACGGCCGTGCGCCGGCTCATGCCGATCCGAACTATTACAACGATGAACCCGTTCCCGTCGTCTATCGTGACGATGCGGGGATGCGTTTCCGCCTGCTGGCGAAAGTCATCGCCAAAGACGGCAACGTGACAGTCGAAGGGCAAGCCGTGAACGTCAGCGGAGCTTCGCAGGCCGTATTGCTGCTCTCTGCCGCGACAAGCTTTAACGGGTTCGACAAAGACCCGTTCCGGGAAGGCCGCGACGAAAAGGAAATCGCCGGCGAACATCTTGCCGCTGCAAGCGGTAAGAGCTACGGCGACATCAAAAAAGTGCATGTCAACGACTACAAGTGCTATTTCGACCGTGTCTCGTTCACCCTTCGCGACCCGGCGCCGGCCGTCGGCAAACCCATTCCCGAACGGCTGGAAGCTTATCTGGACGGAGGCGAAGACAGATCGCTGGAAACGCTCTATTACCAGTACTGCCGCTACCTGCTTATCGCCTGTTCGCGTCCGGGCAGCATATCCGCCAACCTGCAAGGTATGTGGAATAACAACGTGCGCCCGCCGTGGAGTTCCAATTACACCACTAACATCAACTATGAAATGAATTACTGGCCGGCCGAATCTTCAAACCTCCCCGAAATGCACCGGCCTCTGTTAAACCGGGTGAAAGAAATGTCGGTGAACGGGCAGGCTACCGCGCGTAATTTCTACGGCATGAACGGTTGGTGTCTGCATCACAATTCCGACATTTGGGCACAGACGAACCCCGTCGGCAACCTTGGCAAGGGCGACCCTTCATGGGCAAACTGGCCAATGGGAGGCCCCTGGCTGTCGCAACACCTCTATGAGCATTACCGCTTTAACGGAGACACCTGCTACCTGCGCGATTTCGCATATCCGATCATGAAAGGCGCTGCCGAATTCATCCTCGACTGGCTGACGGAAGACGGGAACGGTTACTTAGTCACCTCCCCTGCCACCTCCCCCGAAAACAGATTTATCGACAGGCACGGCAAACACCAGTCCGTTTCGATTGCCACAACGTGCGACATGGTACTTGTCTACGATTTATTCACCAACCTGATTGAAGCCGCCGAAATCCTGGATATTGATGCAGACTACCGCCAACTGCTGCTCGAAAAACGTGCCCGGCTGTACCCACTCCAAATCGGACATAAAGGTAACTTGCAGGAATGGTATCTTGATTTTGAGGATGCCGAACCGCATCATCGCCACATCTCTCACTTAATATGCCTCTTCCCAGGCCGGCAAGTAAGCCCGCTTACAACTCCCGAATATGCCGCTGCGTGTCGCCGCAGCCTCGAACTGCGCGGCGACGATGGCACAGGCTGGGCGCTCGGCTGGAAAATCAACACATGGGCACGTCTGCTCGACGGCGATCATGCCTACCGGCTGTTGCGTAATTTGCTCCGCGTAACCGGCAACGGTTCGACGAACTATACCAACAGCGGCGGAAGCTATATAAATCTCTTTTGCGCCCATCCGCCGTTTCAGATTGACGGTAACTTCGGCGGACTTTCCGGTATGACCGAGATGCTCCTGCAAAGTCACCTCGGCGAGTTACACCTCCTGCCTGCCCTCCCTTCTGCCTGGGACGAAGGCGAGATCAGCGGCCTGCGTGCACGTGGCGGCTTCGAAGTCTCTATAGACTGGCAAAACCGGCAGCTGGCGAAGGCCGTAATAACTTCCGGACAGGGAAACATGTGCACGGTAAGGACGGACGTCCCCGTAAAAATCGACGGCACGGTTTATGCCTCCGAAAAGAAAAACGAAAACGGAACCGTTTACTGCCTGACAACGTTCCAGACACAAAAAGGGAAAACGTATACGTTAACCAGGGAGAATAGCTGATGCGCAATGACATGCTCCGGCAATGGGCTACCGGTATATGACAGATAAAAACCGATGCCTCCCCCTCCGTACAATAACGATTTTTGTACGTCGCATTGTCGTCGCACGTCCGGAGCTGTCGCATTCTCTTCATCCGTACAATTTTTTGCATGTTTGCCGTGGAAACAGGCAGGCATATTTTGTAGTGCACCTAACTTGTGTTATCTTTGCACCGGTTTAGGTTTTTAAAAACAGGTATAAAATTATGTCAGAAATCAAATGTGTTGGAGTTATGACCTCAGGAGGTGATGCTCCGGGAATGAACGCAGCGGTACGTGCGGTGACGCGTGCTGCAATTGCTAACGAAATGACTGTGAAAGGTATTTATCGCGGGTATAAAGGTCTCATATCAAATGAGATTGAAGACTTTAAAACTCAGAATGTCAGTAATATCATACAACGCGGCGGCACTATTCTTAAAACAGCTCGCAGTGAGGAATTTAAAACGCCGGAGGGGATGGAGAAAGCCTATGAGAACCTGATGAAACACGGAATAGATGCGCTGGTCGTCATTGGCGGCGACGGTAGCCTGACCGGTGCGCGCAGTTTTGCCCAGAAATATAATTATCCGATTGTGGGTCTTCCCGGTACGATTGATAATGATCTGTACGGGACGGATACGACGATCGGTTATGATACGGCGTTGAATACAATCGTCGAGTGCGTCGATAAAATTCGCGATACGGCATCTTCTCACGAACGGCTGTTTTTTATTGAGGTTATGGGGCGTGATGCCGGTTTTCTTGCTTTGAACGGCGCTATTGCATCCGGAGCCGAAGCTGCAATTATCCCGGAAATATCGTTACAGAAAGATCAATTGTCGGAAATGATTGAGACGGGTTTTCGTAAGTCGAAGAATAGCAGCATCGTGCTTGTTGCGGAAAGTGAAATTACAGGCGGGGCAATGGGTGTTGCCGAACGTGTGAAAACGGAATATCCGCAATTCGATGTCCGCGTTTCCATATTAGGTCATTTGCAGCGTGGCGGTTCACCTTCGGCACAGGACCGTATCCTTGCAACACGTATGGGCGTTGCTGCAATAGACGCGCTTATGGAAGATCAGCGGAATGTAATGGTAGGGATTCAGAATGATGAAATAGTGCTTGTCCCGTTTGCAAAGGCTATAAAAAATGATAAACCGTTAGATCCGAATCTGCTGAATGTTCTTAAAATAGTTTCCATGTAATAAAAAGCGTCCCTAAGGCTGCTTTTTATTACATAGAAACATATCAATCATCTGTTTGGCTGCAATAAACGAACTTATTTTGTTGTTCAGCACTTTTCGCTCCATTAACGGGAGTTGTATTTCTATTTCCGGGTGATGGTAGAATGTGTTCCGTAACATTGCGTTTATGCTTTCGTACATCCAGTATTTTGCCTGTTCGTTGCGTTTTTTGTCGAAATATCCGCTGTTCCGGGTATACGATATATATTCGTTTATCATATCCCATACTTCCTGAATTCCGATGGCGTAATAACCCGAATATGTCAGCACTTTCGGTATCCATCCCGACTCGGCAGGCGGGAACAGATGCAATGCGTTCCGGAAGCTGCTTGCCGCCATTTTTGCCCGTTCGAGGTTATCGCCGTCCGCTTTGTTGATGACAATGCCGTCAGCCATTTCCATGATGCCGCGTTTGATGCCTTGCAGTTCGTCGCCTGTTCCGGCTAACTGGATGAGCAGAAAAAAATCGACCATCGAATGAACTGCCGTTTCGCTTTGCCCTACCCCTACCGTTTCAACAAAAACCGTATCGAAGCCTGCCGCTTCGCACAATATGATTGTTTCGCGCGTTTTACGGGCGACGCCTCCGAGCGAGCCGGCCGTGGGAGAAGGACGTATGAATGCATTTTTCTCTCTTGAAAGCGCCTCCATACGGGTCTTATCGCCCAAGATACTGCCTTTCGAACGTTCGCTGCTTGGATCAATGGCAAGGACCGCCAGTTTATGTCCCTGTTTTATGATATGCATGCCGAAAGAATCGATCGATGTACTTTTACCTGCACCGGGCACGCCTGTAAATCCGACACGGACGGACCGGCCTGTATGAGGCAGGCACTTTTCTATTATTTCCTGCGCTAACAGCTGGTGTTCCTGAATAGAACTTTCGATAAGCGTTACCGCCTGGCTTAATATTGTTATGTTCCCTTTTAAAATACTCTCAACGTATTCCGATACGGAATATCTGTTTTTTTTAGGGACACGTTTAAAATAGGGGTTTACTGTCGGCGCCGAAACCCCTTTGTTAACTTTCAACCCCTTATATATCGCCTCATTTTCGGGATGTTCCATGCATCCTCCTCTTTATTTGGTTTTTACTGTGATAACTTTAATAATACGTACAGGTCCTCTCGGGTCATTACATACGATGTAGATGTCGTCATCAATATTCGAATCAAGCACTTCTTTTGCCTTAACGGTCACTTTGACGGTTAATGATTCGCCGACTTTAATAGTCTTGCCGTTAAGTTCCGGCAGGTGTATGCGGTTGTCGTTGCTTGAGACGCTGTAAAGCGTTAAGTCCGACTTTCCTGTATTTGTTAATATAAACTCTTTACTTGCCGTTCCTCCGAATCCCAGAAATCCACTTTTTATATTTTCGAACTGTATTTGGCTGTTTTCGATCCCCAGGTGTGCGGCATTTACGCTTTGTAAAGGCGATAGCGAACTGAAATTGTCGACATAGTTCACCGTAGCTGTTATATTTTCGCTTCCGAGAGCTTTGCCTTCCCGATTTTTGATGATCCATCTGAACGCCTCTTTGACACGTCCTCTCTTTTCGGAGGTTTTTGCACCGTCGATGACGACTGATATTTCCCCCGGCCAGTCGGCTTTCAGAGAATCCGGGCAAGTCACGTCGATATAATCAGGAACATTCTCCCATGAAAAGTAAACCGTTTCCGCATTATAGTTTTTGATATACATAGCTTTCCTGTTTGTTTTTTCGGGATTGAAATTTTTGAATAACAGGTCTTTTACTTCAATGCCCACTCCCCCTATTGTATCAACATACGCAGCGTACGGATCGCTCGGTTTTTCCACGACATTTCCCGTGATTGTCAGTTTATGGCGTTTATAGCCTTCATTTTCATTCGTATAAACTGTCGCACTCTTATTGAAATTTCCGATACGTCCTTTTGGGCTGAAAGTAATGATAATAATGCCTTCCTGTCCGGGTTCTACCGGCGATTGCGTCCATTCCGGCTTCGTACATCCGCATGATGTTTGTACGCGGGTGACTGTCAAGGGGGCATCTCCGGTATTTTTAAATTTGAAAATATGTTCCGCATAACCGTCGTTTTCTCCAATTGTCCCGAAATCGAAAGAAGTCTCGTCGGGAGTGAATACCGGAACTTTCGGTTTGTCGCTGCTATTTGTTTTTTGGACGTTTCCTTTTATTGTAAGATTAACGGGATCGGCATTTTCACAATATACGGAAATATTTTTGGCGAACGTCCCGAAACGTCCCTTAGGATCGTAAGCGACTTTTATTTCCCCTGTTTTACCGGGGGCAATCGGCTCTCTTGTCCAATCGGGGGTCGTACAGCCGCATGATGTTACCACCTGTTTGATAACGAGCGGATTCGCGCCCGTATTTGTGATTATAAAAGTATGATTTGCAAGTCCTTCGTTTTCGGGAATGTTTCCGTAATCAAATTCGGTTTTGTCTACCGTAAATGCAGCTTTTACATTCGTTTCCGGATTTTGGGCAGAAGCCATACCGCTTATAACTAAAAAAGCTATAAGTGTTCTAATCCTGTGTTCGACCTTGTTCATCTTTTCTTTTTATTATTGTTGTTTTGGAGTAACATTTCCTTTTATTGTCAACATAAGACTTCCTGTCTTCCCATTACTGTATACGGATACTGTTTTCGTAAAAGGTCCTCCCTGACGGTTTGTCGGATCGTACGTTACTTTTATTTCTCCCGTTTGACCCGGCGCAATCGGTTCTTTTGTCCAATCGGGCGACGTACATCCGCATGAAGCTACGACTTTGGTTACAACCAATGCTTTTTCTCCTTCGTTTTTTATTTTAAACGTATAGGTCACCGGGCCGTCGATCTCCTTTATATTCCCAAAATCATGCACTGTGCTGTCTATTACGGTAATAGAAGCATCCTTTTGTTGCGCTGACACGATATTTGCAGCCAGCAATATAAATCCAAATACAAATAAAATACGTTTCATCTCTTTTATTTTTTTAGTTAATTATGTCGCAAAGGTAATATTATTTACTGTACATTGTACATCATGAATGTTTATTTTTTCCTGATATATGTCTGGAATGTGTACGGATATAAATGTTTATCGTCATTCCGAAAATCTTCCTGTTCCGTCATCATCCATTTATCTTCGTCTATTTCAGGGAAGAAGATATCTGCATTTTCGAACGAATGATGCACCCGTGTGATATACATTTTATCTGCCAAATCAATGGTCTGGCCGTATATGGAGGCTCCTCCGATGATGAAAACTTCTTCTCCGCTGTTGTATTCTTTTACAGCGTCCCGTATATTGTTGAAGATTTTACAGTTTTCGAATAACGCCTCTTTATTTTTTGTCACAACAATATTTGTACGGTTCGGCAAAGCTCCTTTAGGAAGCGATTCAAAAGTTTTTCGCCCCATGACAACCGCATGTCCGGTTGTTATCTCTCTGAAACGTTTCATATCGTTGGGCAGTTTCCAAAGAAGACCGTTATTTGCGCCTATGGCTCTGTTTTCCGCGATTGCGACAATAATAGAAATCATATTTTTACAGTTTACTTTTACCCGATAACTCCGTCATTATAATGAGCCGTACATCTTCATTTCTTACGAAAGCTCCGTTTTTACACGGCCACTACGCCTTTTATGTGTGGATGCGGATCGTAATTGATCAGTTCAAAGTCTTCGTATTTGAAATCGAAGATATTTTTCACCTCCCCGCTGATTCTCATTTGAGGCAACGGGCGCGTATCGCGCGACATCTGTAATCTTATCTGTTCCAGATGATTGGCGTAAATATGGGCATCTCCCAGCGTATGCACGAAGTCTCCGGTTTTTAATCCGGTCACCTGCGCCGTCATCATCAGCAGCAAAGCATATGATGCGATATTAAAAGGTACGCCGAGGAATATGTCGGCACTTCGCTGGTAAAGCTGCATACTTAAGCGCCCGTCGGCTACATAAAACTGAAAAAACGTATGGCACGGCGGAAGGTTCATGTTCTTCAGATCGCCCACATTCCATGCGCTTACGACGATACGGCGTGAATCGGGATTCTCTTTTATCATGCGTACCGCTTCGCTTATTTGGTCGACAGTTCCGCCTTCATAGTCCGGCCACGAACGCCACTGATATCCGTATATATGCCCCAGTTCGCCGTTCTCATCAGCCCATTCGTTCCATATGCGAATGCCGTTATCTTGAAGGTATTTCACATTCGTATCACCTTTCAGGAACCATAAGAGTTCGTAAATGATAGATTTCAGGTGCAGTTTTTTTGTAGTAAGTAAAGGAAAACCTTCTTCCGGATTAAAACGCATCTGATGTCCGAATATGCTGATTGTACCCGTACCTGTACGGTCGCTTTTCTTTACACCTTCCCGAAGGACACGTTCCAATAAATCCAGATACTGCTTCATAATTATTTTGTTCTTTAGCGATGCAAATTTACAAAAAAAATCTTTTCAACCTCCTGAAAAATGATTTTTTGCTGAAAAAGATGAACGGATGACGACGATTGAAAACCGTAAAATAATATCGGATTTGATGAAAAATTTCCGTTTTTACAAATGCATACAATAAAAAAGTTACTTTCATGAAGGAAAGATAATAAAAAAGAATGTATATTAGCAGGGTCGGAAAGCGGATTTATCAGTAGAAATGCATAACTTAATTTTATACACAAATACATATGAGGAAAATCTTATTTATGGCATTGATAGCGGCGGGGCTGTTATCATGCGGGAAGGAAGTGAAAAACGTGCATACGGCATCGGGATTGGATACGAAAGATTTCGTGACGAAAGTGGACGGTAAAGAAACAGGATTGTATATCCTGAAAAATTCATACGGGCTGGAGGCCTGTATTACGAACTACGGCGGTCGTCTTGTTTCGTTGCTGGTGCCCGACAGAGACGGGAAGTTGAAGGATGTAGTTCTCGGATATGGCAGTATTGCCGATTATCTGGCATCGGACGGGAATTACGGAGCATTGATCGGACGATATGGGAATCGTATTAAAGACGGTTCGTTTACGCTTGACGATGTGACGTATAAGTTGCCGAAAAATAATAACGGACATTGTTTGCACGGCGGCCCTGAAGGATTCCATACCCAGATATGGGATGCGAAACAAATTGATCCGCAGACGCTTAAATTGACGTATTTGTCGAAAGACGGGGAGGCCGGATTCCCCGGTAATCTAAATGTGACGGTCATATATAAGTTGACGGATGAAAATGCGATTGATATCCTGTATGAAGCAACAACAGACAAACCGACCGTCGTCAATCTCACAAATCATAGCTATTTTAACCTTTCGGGCAATCTTGATACACAGATACCGGATCATTATATTTATATTAATGCGGACGCGTTTAACGCCGTAGATCGGACGCTTATCCCCGTCGCAATCACACCGGTAGACAGTACGCCGATGGATCTGCGCCGTCCGGTTCTTATAAGCGTCGGTATCGACAGCGACTATGAGCAAATTGTTTTTGGAAAAGGTTATGATCATAACTGGATTTTGAATACGAATGGGGATATAAACAGGCTTGCCGCGAAAGTTTATCATGACGGCAGCGGAATCGTGATGGATGTATATACGAATGAACCGGGAATACAGTTTTATAGCGGTAATGCCATGGCTGTTTCCGATAACGGCAAACATAATCGGAAATATATTCACAGGGGCGCCCTGTGTCTTGAAACGCAACATTATCCCAATAGCCCGAATGAACCTTTATTCCCAAGTACAACGCTTCGACCGGGAGAAAAATATACCAGCCGCTGTATCTATTCGTTTAAGACGGTCAAAACTCCGGTAAACCAATAAAAGTAAAAAAACAGGTAACTATGAATAGATTTAATGGTTTTAAACTGGCAATTTTCATGGCTTTTATTTCGTTCTTTACGACCGATGCACAGAAGGTGGTAAAATTATGGGAGGGCGCACCTCCGACAAGTAATGAGATTACGGATGCAGAGATCGTAAAAGAAGGCAGGACTTC
>JAITBC010000219.1 GCA_031283785.1 Tannerella sp.
AAAAGCAGAATTATTTGTGTAAGACATGTGGGCGTCAGTTTATTGGCAATCATGCCCTGCAATACAAAGGATGTCATTCAGACCTGACAGAGAAGATATCACTGATGCCTGTTCGCGGCACAGGCATCAGTGATATCGCGGCAATAGAGAAAATCAGCATCAAAAAAGTGTTGTCCTGGGTTACCGCGTTCAATGATTGTGGAGATGTAGAGTCTGAAAAAATCACTTTCACGCCGACCTGTCCGTCAACCGTAACTTCCGTAACGGTCTCCCCTTCTTCGGCGTCTGTCGAAAAAGGGAAGACGCAACAGTTCACGGCAACGGTAGCCGGCACAGGCGACCCCGCCCGGACGGTCACGTGGAGCGTCTCCGGCAACCTCGTCCACCTCGAGGAAGCAAACGCCACCGAAGCGGTGATCAACCGGCTTCAACGTGGAATATACATCGTAAAGATTGTCATGGAAGGAAACAAAATCGAAATGCGGAAAGTCCTCATAAAATAGTCATATTTGATACTTTTTACACGGGGAAAGGCGGACCGTCGGAGGTTCGCCTTTTCCCGTGTAAAAACTTTTTTTCATTGCATGCGCTTGGAGATCGCACGATTTTCATGTAATTTTGCAACTTCAATAACAAGATATTTTTAAACTTGATTAGTTATGAGAAAAAATTTAAGTTCACAAATAACGCTTACTCGTATTTCCGAAAAATATTACAAGCCTGAAAACGAGTATGAATACAGCGTTCTTACACGTTTTGAAAAAATTCCCGCACACATTTACGCATCCATGGATGAAGCCTCGCTGGAAATTGCCCGTGAAATAGCCGGAGAAATACAAAACCGGCAAAAAACGAACAAAAAGTTTGTATTTGTTGTTCCGGGCGGACGTTCTCCGCATACGCTATTCCAACATCTTATCAATATCCACAAAAAAGAAAAACTGAGCTTCAAAAACGTAATCGTTTTTTTACTTTACGAGTTCTTTCCGCTCACGAATGTGGTAAACAGCAATTTACGCCAGTTGCAGGAAGCGTTCCTGAATCATGTCGATATTCCAGAAGAAAATATTTTTTATCCCGACGGTTTCATAAACAAAAACGACATATCCGATTTTTGCGAGAAATATGAGAAAAAGATAAAAGACGCCGGAGGTATCGACTATATGCTTCTGGGGATAGGAATGGCCGGGACAATCGGCTTTAACAGCGCCGGAGCATCTATGAATTCACGAACTCACCTTATTCTTATGGACAACATTTCACGCAAAGAATCGGCACAATTATTCAGTTCGCCGGAAAACGTTCCCGCCGGAGTTATCACCATGGGACTGAGAACCATCATGGATGCAAAGACGGTTGTGCTGATATCGTGGGGTGAGAGTAAGGCAGCGATTGTTAAGAAGACAATTGAAGGACCGGTTTCGGACGCCCTGCCTGCGACGTGCCTGCAGAATCATTCCAATGCAAAAATAATTATTGATCTGTCGTCAGCATATAATTTGACCCGAATAAGCCATCCGTGGTTAGTTACAAATTGCGAATGGGACAACAAACTGATACGGCGCGCAATTGTATGGTTGTGCCAAATCACCGGTAAACCCATTCTTAAATTAACCAACAAAGATTACAGCGAACACAGCCTGGGCGAATTATTGGCTATATACGGCTCGGCATACAATGTTAATATCAAAATATTCAATGACATACAGCATACCATTACCGGTTGGCCGGGGGGTAAGCCGAATGCCGACGATTCAAACCGTCCCGAACGCGCCAAACCTTATCCGAAAAAAATCATCGTGTTCAGTCCGCATCCCGACGATGATGTGATATCAATGGGCGGCACATTCCGCCGGCTGTGCGACCAGCATCATGATGTACATGTTGCATATCAAACATCCGGCAACATTGCCGTAGGCGACGAAGAAGTCATACGTTACTGTGACTACCTGCGCGATGTAAATGAGAAATATTCCCCTAAAGACAATAAAATAAAATCAAAAGCGGAAGACATCATAAACTACCTCCGCTACGAAAAAAAAGAAGACGGCAATCCGGAACATCCCGACGTACTGTTCATGAAAGGTACGATCCGCCGGGAGGAAGCGCGTCACGCAAGCCGCTATTCGGGTCTTAAAGATGAGAATATCCACTTCCTCGACTTGCCGTTTTACGAAACCGGATTAGTAAAGAAAAAATCGCTGAGCGAGGATGACGTCGAAATTGTTAAAAAACTGCTGCTCGAAGTGAAACCGGACCAGATATTTGTAGCCGGCGACCTCGCCGACCCCCATGGAACACATAAAGTCTGTCTCGACGCCGTATTGGCAGCTATCGATGAGGAGAAAGACCTATTATGGATGAAAAATTGCCGGGTATGGATGTATCGCGGAGCATGGGCTGAATGGGAGATGGATCATATCGAAATGGCCGTACCGATAAGTCCCGAAGAGCTGCGCCACAAACGGAACGCAATTCTTAAACATCAGTCGCAGGCCGAAAGCGCCCCTTTCCTCGGCGATGACGAGCGTCTGTTCTGGCAACGTGCCGAAGACCGTAACCGCGCTACGGCCGAAATATACAAACAACTTGGCCTTGCCTCGTACGAAGCGATAGAGGCGTTTGTTCGATATATCCCTATTCAATGACAAATGCCCGTTAACAAATAAATGTTGAAATTTATAAAAGACTGGATACTTCCGATCGCAATGATAACCGGTGCGCTGACCCATAATTGGGTCAGCCGCCTTTCTTTTTTGACGCCTTTCCTGCTCTTTGTCATGCTGCTTCTGACATTTTGCAAGATTTCTTTTAAAGACATCCGGATTCATCCGGCACATCTGTGGCTGTTGCTCGTTCAACTGGCGACAAGTATCGGACTGTATTATTTACTGCTTCCGTTCGACGATGTAATCGCTCAGGGTGCAATGCTGTGCGTAATTGTACCTACGGCAACGGCAGCAGCCGTGATAACCGGCATGCTCGGCGGAAATGTCGGCTTTCTCACCACATACGTACTTTTCTGTAACATCGCCGTAGCAGTAGCCGTTCCAATTTATTTCTCCCTTATAGGCGCACGCGAAGAAATGCCGTTTATCCAATCGGTGTGGTATATTTGCCGGAAAGTATTCCCCATATTAATATTCCCGCTGTTTGTTGCGATAGTTTTAAGATATTGGATACCTAAAGCCCACAAAGCGCTGCTTAATATACCAAAACTGGCATTTTACCTGTGGGCGGGAGCATTGACTGTTGTAACGGGAAACACCGTGAATTTCATGATTAACAGGGATAATACGGCATACGAAACGGAAACCGGACTGCTAATAGTATCGCTTGTTCTGTGTTGTCTGCAGTTCATCGTCGGAAGACGGATCGGGAAACATTACGGAGACCCGATATCTTCGGGTCAGGGCCTCGGACAAAAAAATACGATCCTCGCTATCTGGATGGCACAGACATACCTGCACCCACTAACAGCTATCGCCCCAGCCGGATATATCCTGTGGCAAAACATCATCAACTCCTACCAGCTCTACAAAAAAAGAAAAGAGGTATAGCACCGATTTTCAGCCTGCCGACGGCGAATAAAAAGATTGAATTTTTTTCAGTTCCCGATATAATCGTTGAATGGGAAGTCCCATTATGTTATAAAATGAACCTTCTATGCTACGCACGCCGATATAACCGATCCATTCCTGTATGCCGTAAGCGCCGGCTTTGTCGAAAGGGTCGTACCGGTCAACATAATATTCGATTTCTTCGTCGGCAAGTACGTCAAAATCGACTGTTGAGATAACGGAGAATCCCGTTCTTTCAGCGACAGTCGTAAGCGCTACCGCTGTTATGACCTGATGTTTTCGTCCCGACAGACGTCGAAGCATACGTATGGCGTCTTCCCTGTCTGCCGGTTTTTCTAATATATCGCCGTCAAGTACTACAACAGTGTCGGCCGTTATGATAAGTTCATCGGGTTTCATTGTTGCAAGATAGGCATCCGCTTTTTTCCGGGCAAGGTAAGCCGGTACTTCATCCGGCGGGGTATCCTGCGGGAACGTTTCATCAATGTCCGATATTACACGAACCTCAAAATCCATATCCAGACCCTTCAACAACTCTTTCCGACGAGGAGAGTTTGATGCCAATATTATCTTATAATTCATAACCGCCTGAAAAATTACAGTAAAATCCGCTGCAAATCTAAACAAAATTTCTATATTTGCGTCTTGTATGGTTTTATTTAAAACTTTATTATGATGAAAAAAATAATTGCAGTAATTTCTATGGTATTAATGATTGCCTGCAACGGCACGAAACAACAAAATGACGGGAGCGACCCGAAAAGTTCTCCTGAGGCTTTTCACATCGGAAAGCCGGACGTAAAGATTGAGAACGGACGAATGACGCCGGAGGTATTATGGGCGTTCGGACGTATCGGGAATGTATGCGTTTCTCCCGACGGACGGCGTGTTGCTTATACGGTAACATACTACAGTATTCCTGAGAATAAAAGTAATTCGGAAATTTATATAATGGATACGGACGGTGAAAATAAAAAGCAACTCACGGCGACCGCTGCACGGGAAGGTGCGCTGACCTGGATTCCTTCGGGGAAGGCAATTGCTTTTTTACGTGACGGAAAATTATGGAATATAGACCCGGATACGGGAAACGAGACGCAGGTATCCGATATAAAAGAGTCGATTGACGGGTTTATCTATGCACCGACAAATGATAAAATACTGCTTGTCATATCCACAAAGCTGGAAAAATGTACGGGTGCGGAGATATATGGCGACCTCGACAAAACGAACGCTTATATCTATGACGATTTGATGTACCGTCACTGGGATTCTTGGAAAGACGGCAACTATAACCATATTTATGTGGGTGATATCCGGTCGGGTAAGGTGACGGCAGCGGAAGATATCATGCCGGATGAACCTTATGATTCACCGCTGAAGCATTTTGGAGGAATGGAGGAAATTGTCTGGAGCCCGGATGGAACAACGATTGTTTATACGTGTAAAAAGTTAACGGGAAAAGAATATGCATTCCGGACGAACTCGAACCTGTATGCGTATGATGTAAAAAGCAAACAGACACGACTGCTTACGCCGGATATGCCGGGGTATGATAAAAATCCGCTATTCTCGCCGGACGGCACGAAGTTGACGTGGTTGAGTATGAAACGCGCCGGATTTGAAGCGGATAAGGAACGTATCATGGTGATGGACTGGCCTGACGGCGGCTTGACGATGAGAGATGTTTCGGAAGCGCTGGATGCCAGTCCCGGCTCCATACAATGGACTGCCGACGGTCGCGCCATGTATCTCACAGCACCTTATAAAGAAGCGAATCAAATTTATAAGATGGATTTGACGACCGGCGATATCCGGCAAATTACCGACGGGAATCATGACTACCAAAGCGTACAGATAGCCGGTGACGCTCTCATTGCAAGCCGTACGACGTTAGTCAACCCGGCGGAGATATACCGTGTTAATCCTGCTGACGGGACAGGCGAGGAAATTTCTTTTATAAACAAAGATTTGCTGGATAAAATCGATTCTCCCGTATTTGAGAAACGTTTTGTGACGACAACCGACAACAAACAGATGGTAACGTGGATCGTTTATCCGCCATCGTTCGACAAATCCAAAAAGTATCCGGCGCTTTTAATATGTACGGGCGGACCTCAGGGCGTCTTAGGCCCGTCATTCAGCTATCGGTGGAATTATATGTTAATGGCGGCGCAAGGATATGTTGTCGTTATCCCTGCACGTCGCGGCACGTCCGGCTCCGGACAGGAATGGTGCGATGCCATATCAAAAAATCACGGCACACAGGAGGAACAGGATTTATTGTCTGCTATTGATGCCGTATCAAAAGAGCCGTGGATCGATGAAAACCGCATCGGCGCAACCGGCGCCAGCTACGGCGGATATTCCGTCTTCCATCTGGCAGGTACTCACCGGGGGCGTTTCAAAGCGTTCCTGGCACATTGCGGCATTTTTCACATGGAATTTATGTATTCTACAACGGAAGAGATGTTTTTCGAAGAATGGGAAACGGGCGGCGCACCATGGGACAAGGAAAATAAAACAGCACAAAACTCTTATGCCCATTCTCCGCATTTACTTGTGAAAAACTGGGACACGCCTATCATGATTGTACATGGAGAGCGGGATTTCCGCGTACCGTATTCGCAAGGGATGGCTGCTTTTAATACCGCCCGGATGCTGGGTGTGGAAAGCCGGCTGTTGATTTTTCCCGCAGAAACCCACTGGGTGCTAAGTCCACAGAATGCAATTGTCTGGCAACGTGAATTTTTCGCATGGTTCGACAAATATTTGAAGAAATAATGTAAGAAATATTTTTATGGAAATAAAATCATACATAGAAAAAAACAAAGAACGTTTTCTGGCCGAATGGTTCGAACTGTTGCGCATCCCTTCGGTCAGCTCAAAACAGGAACATAAACGGGATATGACGACCTGTGCGGAACGCTGGAAGGATCTGTTGTTATCAACCGGCGCAACACGTGCGGAAGTGATGCCGGCGCAAGGCAATCCTGTCGTATATGCCGAAAGAATCATATCTCCTGACGCACGAACAGTGCTTGTTTACGGGCATTATGATGTGATGCCTCCCGACCCTGCGGATTTGTGGAAAAGCGATCCTTTCGAGCCGGAAATTCGTGACGGACGGGTTTATGCCCGCGGCGCCGATGATGATAAGGGACAGTCGATGATACAGGCTAAGGGATTTGAAACGGCGTTGCAGACAGGCATACTCGGATGCAATGTCAAATTTATCCTGGAAGGAGAAGAAGAAATCGGCTCGCCAAGTCTGGAAACCTTCTGTGCAGCGAATAAAAAGCTGCTGAACGCCGACATCATGCTCGTTTCGGATACAAGCATGATAGGAGAAGATACACCGTCGCTTACAACCGGGCTGAGAGGCTTATCGTACTGGGAAGTAGAGGTGACCGGACCAAATCGCGACCTGCATTCAGGCCATTTTGGCGGGGCAGTAGCCAATCCGGCGAATGTGCTGTGCAAGATGATAGCCGGCATTACCGATGCCGACGGACGTATTACAATCCCTCATTTCTACGATGATGTGGAGGAACTCTCGGAAAAAGAAAAAGAGATGTTGAATAACGTGCCTTTCGATGACGGGAAATACAGGAAAGCGCTTGGCGTGGAAGAACTTTTCGGGGAAAAAAACTGTTCGACACTCGAACGGAACAGTTGCCGCCCGTCTTTCGACGTATGCGGGATATGGGGTGGCTATACGGGTGAGGGGGCAAAGACCGTCCTTCCTTCAAAAGCTTGTGCAAAGCTGTCCTGCCGCCTTGTCCCCCACCAGGATGCAGATACGATATCACAGCTTTTTATGGATTATATAAGGAGTGTGACGCCACGATCCGTGAAAGTGAAGATAAAACACAGTCATGGCGGACAGGCGTATGTTTGCCCTGTGGATATTCCGGCATATAAGGCGGCGGAAAAGGGTTTTACCGTTGCTTTCGGCAAACAGCCGCTGGCCGTACGCCGCGGCGGAAGTATCCCGATTATCCCGGTATTCGAAAAAATACTCGGAATAAAAAGCGTCCTGATGGGCTTCGGCCTGGAACGCAATGCCATTCATTCGCCTAACGAGAGTTTCGGTATTGATATGTTTTATACGGGGATAGAAGCGGTGGCGGAATTTTACAGGGAATATAAATAGATCATCTTACTATGGAAAATTTGGATAAAGAAAAAATCGAATCCATTATTAAATTACGAAAACGTGCCGGTTCTTTCTATCTGAAAAGGTCAAAAGTTTATCAATCGTTCGTAGAAATGGAAGAATCAACCTATACGGACGGGAAATTAAGCAAACTGCAAAAAGAATTTATCGCAATAGGGATTTCTATCGTCATTAATTGCGAATCCTGCATGGAATGGCATATAAAGCAGGCGCTTGACAACGGCGCTGTTGACGGAGAAATAATGGAGGCAATCGAAGTCGGAATTGAAATGGGTGGCGGACCGGCAACGGTTTCCGCCCGTTTTGCAATGAACGTGTTGGAATATTATATAGAAAAACTCAAATTATAAAACAGTACTGCATACATAAAATATATGAATTTACTTATTAAATCTGTTGATCTGAACGGAAAACAGGCGGATATATACATCGAAGAAAACAGGATAAAACGCATTGTGACGGCGAACGATTCCGGGAGCATTTATAGTGCGGGTGCTACTTCCGTTGAGCAATCAGGGCTGTCTGCTAAAACAGCGATAAGCGTTGGGAAGACCGGTAATGCGTGCAGTGTAGCCGAAAATACCGTAAGCAGGGCGGACAAGCCACCGTTCCCATCGGCGGACATCGTGATAGACGGTCGTCGCAAGGCCGTCATTCCCGGCCTGATAAATATGCACACACATGCAGCCATGACTTTGTTTCGCGGTTTCGGCGACGATATGCCACTGATGTCATGGCTTGAACAGAAGATATGGCCTAATGAAGCAAAACTGACGTACAATGACGTTTACCGGGGGGCTAAGTTGGCCTGTGTTGAAATGATACGAAGCGGTACTACGACGTTTTTCGACATGTATCATAAGTCAGAGGCAACGGCGCAGGCTGTCGAAGAAATGGGGTTACGGACGGTACTGTCGGAAGCCTGTTTCGACTACTTCATTTTGGAGTTGGCGGAACGCAGCAAACAAAATATAATACGCCGTTTTAAAAAAATATCTTCCCGCTGTGATCGTATAAACTATGCGTTGGGACCACATGCTATTTACACGGTTTCCGGGGAACTGCTTAAATGGACTTGCGAATTTGCGAAAGAACGCGGTTTGTTAGTACAAATGCACCTTGCAGAAACGGAAGGCGAGGTGACGCAATGTGTCGAACGATTCGGCATAACCCCTGTTCGTTATCTTCAAAAGCTGGGAATCTTGTCGCCGCAACTCGTACTTGCCCATGCGCTTTATATAGATGACGAAGAAATAAAGATACTTGCGGACAACGATGTAAAAGTTGTCCATAACCCGGCATCAAACATGAAATTGGCATCCGGCTATAAGTTTAAATATCAGGAAATGCGCGACGCCGGCATAACGGTAGCGCTTGGTACGGACGGCTGTTCTTCGTCGAATAACCTGGATATGGTCGAAACCATGAAATTAGCTTCGTTATTGGGAAAAGTATGGCGTAAGAATCCGGAAGCGCTCTCTTGTGATGAGATGTTTTATGCCGCAACAAAAGCCGGCGCCGATATTCTCGGCATGGAAACCGGCCGTATAGCGGAAGGATGCCTTGCCGACCTGTGCCTTGTCGACCTCGCTATCCCGGCTTTTACTCCGAATTTCAGTTTTGTTTCAAACCTTGTTTTTGCGGCAAACGGCAGTTGTATCGACACCGTGATATGCGACGGACGGATTCTCATGAGAAATAAGAAAGTGCCCGGCGAAGATGAGATTATGAAACAGGCCTCCCGCGCTGCTTATGATCTGGTCAAGAGGGCAAAACAGGGCGCTACCGGATATTTTCATTGAAAGTATCCAGTTTTTCCTGTTCGCCTGCTAATAACAGCGTATCGCCCTCACGTAAGGTAAAATCGGAAGAAAAATTGACGATTGATTTGTTGTTACGTTCAATTCCGACAATAAGTGTTTCCGTCCGTTCCCGTAAATTAAGTTCTTTAAGTGTCTTTCCGGCCAGGGAAGATCCTTTCTCTATTTCAAACTGCGACAGGTTAATGTGATGTTGCGGAATCTTCTCATTATTTTCCTCAGTCGCTCTATGTTTAAGCGAAGCTTCAAGCTTCATCAACTCTTCGTCGCATCCCGAAACGACTATTTTATCATAAGGATACAGGTATTCGTTTGCTGCCGGGATATTTATTTTGCGATCACCGCGCAAGACGGTAATAACAGATACTCCCGTTTTTTGTTTAAACCGCAGTTCCTGTAACGTCTTTCCTATTATGGGAGAATTGGGGGATATTTCATATTCCTCAATATGAATATCTTTCGCCAGCATATAGTTGGCCACGGTGACGGGGATAGCCGCTCTTTTTTCCTCATATTCCCGTTTATGAGACAGGTTTTGCAAGAAACGGGCTTCTATTTTCCTGGATTGTTTTTTAAGACCTTGCGATAATATGATACCAATCGTTATCGTAAAAGCAATCAGTATCAGCAATGTTTTCGCCGTGGGAAACAACGGAATAAGTACTGCCGATGCAAGTATAACGGCTAATACAATCCGGAAGAGAATAAGCGAAACCAACATGCCCCGGTTAAAATGACTGTCATTCCACAGATTTCTAAATTCCTGCGATTTATTCTTTTTCATAATCATCGCCCTAAGAAAAGGAGACATCAGCGTTAACGTAATTACGACCGATAATATGGATCCCCAGATATTCGCGATGTTACTTACGATAAAAGGAATGAGGTATATTTTACATACCAGCATGATGGCTACGGAGAGCGTGAAATAAACCGATACCTGCAGCAGGACGCTCTTTATCAGCTTATTCCAGTCGTTCTGTTTGTTGACGACTTTATAATCTGACGATGTATATCCGTGAATCAGCCTGTTCCATTTCGAAGGAATACGTTTTTCGATATAATCGGATACGGCGGGAGACATTTTTATGAAGTATGGAGTTGTAAATGTCGTAATAACAGAAACCGCGACGATTATAGGATACATAATCCCGCTTATTACACCCAGGCTCATCCCTAACGTAGCGATTATAAAAGAAAATTCGCCGATCTGGGCAAGGCTGAATCCCGATTGCACCGCAACTTTAAGCCCCTGCCCGGAAGCGACAACGCCCAATGATGCGAATACTACGCGCCCAATGAGTACCACGACGGTCAGTAATAAGACGACGGAACGGTATTCCCATATTACCACAGGATTAATCATCATACCTACGGATACGAAAAATACGGCCCCGAAAAAGTTTTTCAGAGGTTCAATAAGATGCTCTATATGTTTTGATTCGATAGTTTCCGCCAGAACAGAGCCCATGATAAATGCGCCTAAAGCAACGGAAAAGCCCACCGCTGAAGCAAATAACACCATTCCGAGACAAAGCCCAAGCGAAATAATCAGGAGCGTTTCGTCGTTCAGGAATTTTTTAAGTCTCCTGAGCATTGTCGGTATGATATAAATCCCTACAACGAACCATATGAAAATGAAAAACAGCAGTTTAAAGAGGCTGTTTACCATTTCGATTCCTTCAAACTGCCGGCTCACCGCGACGGTCGACAGGAGCACCATCATGATGATCGCAGCCAGATCTTCAACGATAAGCATGCCGAAAACGATATTGGCAAACTTTGTTTTCTGAATGTCCATATCTATAAATGCCTTGATTATAATCGTCGTGGAGGACATGGAGAGCATACCTCCCAAAAACATACTGTCCATATCACTCCAGCCGAGATATCTTCCGACGCCATATCCGATAATAATCATGAAACCCATATTAACAAAAGTAGCTATCGAAGCTGTAGCGCCAACCTTCAATAACTTTTTAAAACTGAAATCCAGACCTAAAGCAAACAATAAAAAAATCACCCCGATATCCGCCCATGTAGAAATATTTTCCATATCCCTTACCGACGGAAATTTTTCCAGGTAAAAAATAATCTTATCGCTATGTCCTGCAAAAAGTTCCTTTGCTAAAAGAATCAAAAGCTCGTTAATATGAGGGCTTGCAATAAATCCGGCAACAATATAGCCCAGCACAACCGGTTGTTTCAGCCACTTAAACAATATAGTGATGATACCGGCAGAAATCAGGATCAAAGCAAGGTCTTGTATAAAATCCGGTAAATGTCCCATGTTCTGAATCTTTTTATATTTATGTCATTTCAATCGAAGGTCAAAGTTAGATGAAAAACATGAGATTTCCAAACGCAAGAAATAAAAAGCAGGCCACCCCTGCCCCAGCCTGCCCTACTTTACGGGCGCAGTTATACGCTACAAAATTTGCGGGAGAAATATGTTACCGATTGTGCGCGAAAACATTGCCTGAACTGTTAAACTTTTCTTCAGGCATGTTTTTTTTCATATTTTTTTTGGCAGATATTTTAAAAAAACATATCTTTGCCTCAACTTAAAAAAATGCAGATGCAAAGAGAAGTAGCGGTATCGGAAATCTTTTTTGTACAGGAAACAAAAAAACGACAGTGGGAAGGGACATCTCTCTCTCTCTCTCTCATAGAGCCACTTACACACCTATTATAAATATAACGAGCATTATTGACGGTTTTGCTCGCGCGTCACGATACAAATTTTTTTCTTTTCCGAAAAAAAAACCACGATATAAATTCATTACGGAAATGACCGGACGTCGCCACGGCATGCAGCAGTTTGCGCGGTCTTTGTATGCCGTGCAGGACGTTTTCCGTGCAGCCGGACTGCGACGGAACGCCCTACTTCTCAACGAACAGCGAACCATTAACAATTATCATCA
>JAITBC010000288.1 GCA_031283785.1 Tannerella sp.
ATAGAGTAGGTAATCGAATTTGAGTTTAGCTGTAAGGAAATAAACCATGTTTATATAGTTGATTGTATTTACAAAATTGCTAAACGGACTTATCTTCGCTTCCATTGCCCTGTCACACCAGAACCATAAATAGCCTTTTACTATTTGTATTTCAGGTTGTATTTCAGGCAGATATTCCAGTGCTTCTGAAATAAATGAAGGAGACATATCCATGCTTACAACCTCTATACTATCCTTGCTCCCTTCCTTCACAGGCATGGACAGTCCTGCATTGCTGCAAATCAGCAAACACGGTAATATAACTAAAGTTTCCCACCAGAGAAAAAGCCTCTGACGAAGCAGTTTTTGCAAATTCTTCGTTTTCCGGCGCTCGTTCGATAAATTCTTCCGGACTGTGTTCGGTTCTTTCGGGTTGATAATTAGCAAACTGCACCTTGTGTAACTAAATGTTTGCATTTTTTGTATTAAAGTAAAATATTGTCAAAATGCATACATTATGATAGGGTAAATAAGATTCATATATCATTTCGTAAATGTAATTTAAAGTTAATTTTACCATATCTGCTATTTTATGAAAATGATTCTACATCTTTTGGTAATTTAATGCGGATGTCTCCGGAAAAACATTGCAATGCCTTCAGGGAATCATTACGATGTCTACGGAGAGTCATTACAATGATTTTAAAAATCATTGTAATGACTCCGAGAAGCGATGCTAAAGAAAACTTGAGCACATGGCGAATGAAAAAAAACTCACCCATATATAACATTTTTTATGAATCCAAATGGCTTCTTTGCCGTAGTTGAGGAAAATATCATATTGTATTATTTATGCTCAAATATGTGTCTTGCTATTGTTGTTACCGATACCTATACGCCTTAAAGATGAATATACGCTAACGTATACGGCATTTTGTATTTGTCAAACCCTAAAATCTAAGCGTTTTTGAAGATTTCCGAAAGGTTGGGCGGCAAAAAACCGATTTTTTTCGTTACCAAATCTGACATTTTGGTAGTTCTGACAAAATGTAGAAAGGATTCGTATTCGGACGTTCCAATCGCTTGCGTCCTATCATTTCTTCCTTTATCGTACGGTCGGATATTTTTTTCATTAATAGAATCACAATACCTACTTTTGTAATTGATAATACAAATTGATAATACAATAAATGCAGCATGAAAAAATTAAAATGCCTTTCTTTGATTAGTTTACATCTAATCGTTGTACAGATGAATGTGCAGGCACAAGCGCCACCTTTTACACCCTCAACCGACGAACTCAACCGTCCTTTCGGAAAGGCTGATGCGGAAGCGTTTCAATCTCCGCCGCAGGTCTATCATCCGGAGACATGGTTTCACTTTATCGGCGGAAACGTAGCCGCCAAAGGCATTACAGCGGATTTGGAAGCTATTGCCGGAGCGGGACTGTCGGGAATACAGTTTTTTCACGGACAGTTTGGCGGAGCATGGCCCGGCGTCGATCCGCAAATTACATGTCTCAGTCCGGCATGGGAAGACGCCTTAAAGCATACGGCAGAAGAATGTAGCCGGTTAGGACTGAAATTCTCGATGCAGAACTGTCCCGGCTGGGCAATGTCCGGAGGACCGTGGATAAAGCCTGAAAACGCCATGCGTCATCTGGCTTTTAGCCGTACCGACGTTGAAGGCGGAAGGCAGAAAAGCGTCGCTTTGCCCGTTCCGCAGCCAAGCCGGGAGGAATGGCGCGATTACAGGGATATTGTCGTACTCGCCTTCCCCACTCCGCAGGATGATACGGGCGAGTGGCTCAAACCCTTGTCGGTAAAGAGCAATGACGATTTGGAATGGAAAGATTTCTTATCGGGCAATCAAGGAAAATTCAACCTGTCTCCCGCGCCGGAAAAAGACCCGCACCGGCTTGAAGTCACGTTTGCCGAAGCCGTTACGGTTCGGACAGTCGAATTTTCGAGCATCAACGGATATAACCACGGCTGGTGTTACGAGCCGGGTGTGACGGTCGGCATACAGGCCGTGTTGCCTGACGGAAAAACACAGGAGGTTCTGAATACGGAACTGCCGCAAAGCAGTTGGCAGGATGACCGTCCGATTTCGTTTGCCTGTCCCGACGTGACGGGCGTGACGACTTACCGTATCACCATTGCCAACAAACATGACATGTCGCTCGGTTCGCTTCGCCTGTCCTCCGCCGCCCGGAAGAACAGTTGGGAATCGGAAGCGGGCTGGACGCTTCGCAGTATTGTACGCGACAACGATTCGCCGAAGCAGTCGCCGGCGGCATTTGTCCGGACAGCCGAAATCCGCGACATATCCTCGATGATGGACAATCAAGGCAATTTAGTTTGGGACATGCCGGATGGCAAATGGACTATCCTGCGTATCGGTCATGTAAATACGGGTATGAAAAATTCTCCCGCCCCGCCGGAAGGTACGGGATGGGAGTGCGACAAACTTTCCGAATCGGGTCCCAACGCTCATTTTGCGGGCTATATCGGACGCCTCGACAATGGTATCCTTGCAGGCGGATTGCTGAACGGGATGTTGCTGGACAGTTGGGAGTGTAAAACCCAGACGTGGACGAACAAAATGGAAGCGGAATTTGAACGGGTTGCCGATTATCAACTTGTCAAATGGCTGCCCGCAGTATTCGGGTACGTGCTCGACGACCACGAGACGACTACCCGTTTTCTGCACGACTGGCGGACAACAATCGGCGACCTTTTTGCCAACAAGTTTTACGGACGGATGGCAAAACTTGCAAAAGACAACGATATGTCGATAACTTTTGAAACTGCTGCCGGAGATATTTTCCCCGCTGATATTATGGAATACTACAAACATGCCGACGTGCCGATGTGCGAGTTTTGGCATCCGATAGGGGAGTCGCATGTCGGCTCGCTGAATTTCAAACCGATCAAGCCTACGGTTTCCGCAGCGCGTCTCTACGGCAAACCTCGCATTGCAGCCGAAGCATTCACATCTTCCAATTTGACATGGGACGAACATTTGAGCATGTTGAAAGAAGTCGCCAACCTGAACTGTATCGAAGGCGTAACGCATCTGGTATTCCATACCTATACGCACAATCCGCGTACAGACTGGTTACGGCCGGGAACGTCTTTCGGTTCGAAAATCGGCACGCCGTTCCTGCGCGGCCAGACATGGTGGAAATATATGCCGGAATTTACAGCCTATCTTTCGCGGCTTAACTATCTGTTCGAGCGCGGCAAACCCGTATCCGACGTCCTTTGGTATCTCGGCGACGAAATCAATCACAAGCCCAATCAAAACGCTCCCTTCCCGAAAGGATATAAATACGATTACTGTAACCCTGATGTTTTGCTGAACAGGCTTTCGGTACGCGACGGGAAAATCGTTACTCCCGACGGAATATCTTACCGTATGATGTGGCTGCCGGACAATAAACGTATGCTTCCGGAGACATTGGAAAAACTGCTGGCTCTTGTCAATGCCGGCGCTGTGATTGTCGGCGACGCTCCGAAAAGTATTGCCACCCTGTCGGGGGGCAAAGCGGCGCAACGACGTTTCGATGCTGCCGTAAAGAAACTCTGGGGTAATGCAAAAGGTGAAAACATCCGAAACACAGGCAAAGGGAAAGTGTTGTCGGGGATGACGATCGAGGCTGCCGTCAAGGTGTTGAACATCCCGCCGGACGTGACGGGCGGAGATGCAATGTGGCTGCACCGCCGGACGGACGGCGCCGACCTGTACTACGTTTGCGCTCCGGTCGGTAGCGGTTTTAAAGGCGAACTGAGTTTCAACAACGCCGAAAACGCAGAAATCTGGGATCCTGTAAGCGGAGAAATTTATCCTGCTACAGTTAAACGCGAATCCGGACGCACATCCGTTCGCTTTGATTTGGAACAGGCCGGTTCGTGTTTTGTCGTTTTCGGTAAGTCGGTAAAGTTCGCCGGGAAACAGTATAAATCCGGGCCGCCGGATGCAGTCGAAACGCTTTCCGGAACATGGACGGTCGCATTTCCGTCGGGATGGGGCGCTTCCGATTCGTTCGAGACAAAAGAATTGAAGGCATGGAAAGACCTCGACCTCTCCCCCGAAGCCAAAGCGTTTTCGGGAACGGCGACATACACAACTGTATTCAACGTCGAAAAGATAGAAAAAGATGCTGCCTATTCTCTTGACCTCGGTCGCGTGGAAATGATTGCCGCAGTAACGCTGAACGGAAAGAAACTGCGTACGCTGTGGACGCCGCCCTACCGTCTCGACATTACGGACGCCATAAAACCGGGAACAAACACTTTACAGGTCGAAGTAACAAGCACGTGGTTCAACCGCCTTGTCTATGACGCCGGTCAACCTGAAGAACAGCGCAAGACATGGACTATTAACGGGCCATCCAAAAACGTTACGTTAAGGGAAAGCGGTTTGCTTGGCCCGGTAGAACTGTCTAAAACGTTGTGAAGACTTACGTCCCTTATCCATGTACATGTCGGAAAACGGCATTTCGGAAAAAAGAACTATATTTGTGGCATCCGATAATCTTGAACTTGAAATAGGATATGATTGAATATGAGAAAGATTAATATTATTAACGGACTATTGTTGATTTATCTGTTGGTTATGAGCATAATCGGATGG
>JAITBC010000429.1 GCA_031283785.1 Tannerella sp.
CATCAGGAAACTGCTTATAAAACCGAATGGAGTTTACGCCCATAAATCTTTCTCTTTCAACCATGCTACAAAGGTAGCTCCAAATTTTAAGCAGTGCGCTCTAAACGCCTATACCGATAAATGTTTACCGGAATATTTCCGGGTATTTCCTGATGAAATAAACGGGAGTACAGCTCCATGCATGGCAATAACTGTTCATGGGGAAGAAGCCGTATGGAGAAATAAAGTCGTTTTCCGGGTCGTATGCTTCCCAGAACGTGTCGGCTCCTTTTTTGGCCATGCCACCCCAGTATTCAATAAGCGCATCTTTTGCTTCCCGGTTCATTCCGCAGTCTACAAGCGACCGGATATAGTAGTGGTATGCGTAGGGCGTTCCCGTATGTACGGCATTTTCCGTGTTTTTCAAGGCCTTCAGTGCGCGTTGTGCTTCGGTTTTATCCGCAATTCCGCTTATGATCATCCACATTTGGGAATGACAGGATACCTGTTTATTTACGACGCCGGTAAACAGGCCTGTTTTTTTATCGTAAAAATGTTTCCGTGCGCTATCCGTCATTTTCTTTATAATCTTCGGCACGTGTGCAAGTTCTCTCTCCCGGCCTAACATTTTCGCCAGCTCATACGTCTGTTGCAATCCGTAAACGGCAACGCCCTGCAGGGCGACTTCCTTATGCAGGCCGTTGCGCCAGTCGATGAACACCCACCATTCTTTGTCCGCTCTTTCAAAATCCAGCAGTCCGTTGTCCTGAAGATACATGTCAATGACGTCAAGCTGTTTTTCGGCAACTTTCCATAAAGCGTTTGCGGTCTCATAATCCTTCGTCGTTTCCGTATAATCCCTGAGGGCTGCATTATATAAAAGGGCATAGTCAAACAACAGCTGTTTAGCCTGCGGATGAGGATAAGGACGTTCAAAAACCGTTCCGTTCAGGAAACCGCTTTCATCGGCCAGGCCGGCCAGAAGGTAAAGGCAGCGTTTCGTCAGATCATGATTGCGGAATGAATACGTGTTGGCCTGAGCTTCCAGGTACAGATCGCCTATCCACAGGCGCTGATCCCGTTTGGGGCCATCCTCGTAGACCGTTTGCATACATTCCCGCAGCGTATTCAGTCCCACACGGTCGATATCTTTCACGATCTGCGGTGTTGCCTCAGGCAGCGGTTCCGGAGCTGACGATGCAGATGTGACGGCTTTGCACGACATGTCCGACAGGGCAAGATCGTAGTTGGGCGCATGAATAAGTTCCACTTTCACATATCGGAATGCAAGCCTTCGCGGAATCGTGACCGTATCGGGGACGGTCATCACCGTGACAATCTCATCCTGCAGCCATGCGCGGCTCAGTCCGCCTGCGTAAGGGTCAAACGGCGTCATTATTTCGGAGGGCGCTTCGCCGAACGTAAATTTTATCCGTGCCGGTGCGTCCGGCGTGCGGCCAAGAGGCGAAACGGCAAACGTAACGTATCCCGTCAGATGTTCGCCGAAATCGACGACGAAAGCAGGCTGCGCTTTTAACGATACGCCGTAGAACGCTTCTGCCGGCGAAACCGGAACGGCTTTCCAGCCTTGATAAGAAACGTCATCCCGTACGATGTCAACCACCTCTTTGGGCTGTTTGACCGTTTCCGACAACACCGGCATATTTTCCCTCGCTTTCTGCAACCATTGACTGCGTTCTTCCTGTGTGTAAAAATCCTGAACGGGAGAACTGCCGGATCCGGATTCCACGCGTAACGGTTCTTCCGGCGGAAAGCTGTCCGTCTGCGGCATCAGCCCCTGTGCGCAAAGGCCTGTCGCCGCGGCTATACTACATAAAAGCAATATCTTCATCTTCTCACTCTTTTAAAAACGCTCTTTTTTCAGATGACGGGGAATTTCCACGGTTCCCGATAAACAGGCGTGATAAAGCGGTTTGCTTCTTCCACATCGAACAACTTTTTATTATCGTCATACCGGAGTGACGTGCCGCTCAGGCGTGCGGCGATATTGCCGAGGTGCGCATATTTCGCCGACAGGCTTCCCGTTTCAATCGGACATGCGGTATTTCTGTCCTTTTTCTTTATACAGTTTAAAAAGTTTGTAACATGATCTTTATGATCCTGGTGATCAGCCGTCACTTTTTTATCGGGAATTTTATCTTTCTCCGGATATACCTGCCAGTCGTCGCGGTTCGCAACCAGCGTTCCGTTCGTCCCGATAAAAGCCAGGCCGTAGTTCTTGCCGTACGGGCCGCCGGATTCTATTCCCGCATTGTTCTCCCACGTGAAAATAAAATCGTTGAACTGATATTGAACGGACAGTGTGTCGAATGTCTCATGAGCTCCGCCGGGATAAAGAAATTTCCCGCCGTTGGCCTGTATACCGGCCGGCACGGTTTTGATATCCATCGCCCACAGCGCCATATCCAGCAGATGCACGCCCCAGTCCGTCATCAGTCCTCCGCCATAGTTCCAGAACATGCGCCACAAGCCATGAAAGCGCTGACTGTTAAACGACCGTTTCGGGGCCGGCCCCAGCCATGTATCGAAATCTACCCCTTCGGGAACTTCCGAGTCCGGGACGGGATTTTGTATTGCAGCATAGCCGAAGTTTGCCCATACATGAACGCGTCCGATCTTCCCCAATACTCCGGAATGAAGATAATCAATCATCTCCTTCCACAGATTGCCGCTTCTCTGCTGCTGTCCGACCTGTACAACCGTGCCGTACCTGTTTGCCGCAGCAACCATCGCATCACATTCGGCAAGCGTATTACTGATCGGCTTTTCAACATATACATCCTTACCCGCCCTGCAGGCGTCGGCAAATTGCAGACAGTGCCAGTGGTCGGGAGTGCCGATGATTACCGCATCGATATCCTTGCGGTCGAGTATGCGGCGATAATCGCCATAAAGATTGAATTTCGCCTTCTGCTTTCCGGACAGTTCTTTCGCGCGCGCGTCCAGAACAGATTTATCCACATCGCATAATGCCAGACATTGCACATCTCCATGCAACAGCAAATCGTTCAAATCTCCCCATCCCATGTTCCTGCAACCGATCAATGCAACATTTACCATATCATTTGCCATGATCCCGGAGGCAGCCGCCGTCAAATATGCAGGCGCTCCCATACCTGCAACAGCTGCGTAAGTGGATTTTTTTATAAAAGAGCGTCTCGACAGTGTCATTTTTTTTTGTTTTTAAAGATTACGTATCCATATATTACGGTACGAAACAGCCGTCCCATGATCCTGCAGCATGAGTGGCAAACGGCCGTGGGCGCTGTATTCCGGCAATCCGACATAAGGGGTATTACCTTTCAGGGTATAATTATTCTGAACAACAATCCCATTCAGTACTACTGTGATAACAGCCGGAGCTTCCAGTATCCCGCCTGCGCCGAATCCGGGAGCTTTCCAGTAGATATCATATACCTGCCATTCCCCGTTCTTCGTGTATGCATTCACTAAAGGAGCCGCCTGTTTGTAGATGCTGCCGACCATTCCATTCACGTAGGTGTGATTATCATCACCGTCGAGTACCTGGACTTCGTAGCGTCCCATGAGGAGGATTCCGCTGTTCCCGCGATTTTGCCCGTTATATTTTTCAGGTGCGGGAGAACGAAATTCCACATGTAACTGACAGTCGCCGAAATGTTCCTTTGTATAGATTTCTCCCGCTCCCGGTTTAACGGATAATACCTTACCGGAAACAGTCCATTCCGGCGTCTCGCCTTTTCCATTTACCCATCTGGACAGATCTGTGCCGTCAAATAAAACGACGGCATCGGCAGGAGGATCTCCAGGTGTTTTCGCGGGAGCAATTTTTACGGGTTCGGGATGATACCATTCTGTTTGTTGTGGCGTCCATTGAGCAAATGAACTCAAAGAAAATACAATGCAAACTGTTAAAAATAAAATTCGTCTCATGTGTGTAATTTTAGATAGTTAATACTTAAAGTTTCGTAAGTTCATCAATTTACTGATGCGCATTGCTGCGCAACAAAGTTAGCATAAAATTCTCAATTACACACAAACGGATAAAAATTTCCTTCAAAATTCACAGGGGAAAAGTACACAAATTATTTCGGAACTCAAACATTATTTCAATTCAACGCAGAGCCAAACGAAAAAAATATTTCAAACTTTACGCGGTATGATTTTGTGCCGGTGCATATCTTCCCCGTCAGGGGATTCATATCAATAGAAAAACGGGTGTCCCTTTTCCCTGTTCCCCCGTCAGGGGATTCATATCAATAGAAAAACGGGTGTCCCTTTTCCCTGTTCCCCGTCAGGGGATTCATAAAACGTGCCGGAATGCCTCGACGGGCATTCCGGCACGTTGACAACCGGCGTTTTCTATTGATATGTTTGCCCTCTGACGGGCAATCTTTCTATTGATATGTTTGCCCCCTGACGGGGGCAATCTTTCTTATTTAAAAACTTTTTTAACGGCTTCGAGATATCCATATCCGAACATTGTACAGGGCTGCAGGAAGCTCGTCTCCGTCCATTCGTTCCAACTGTTTATGGTGATGAGC
>JAITBC010000458.1 GCA_031283785.1 Tannerella sp.
AAATCCTGTCATCCCGACAATTGATATCTTAACCGACATAAAATCAGGCTGTTAAATCTTGTCGGTGTTATGTTTCCGGGACAGTTCCGGGACAGTTATGGTATAATTTTTTTCCTGTCTTGAAACCTGAAGGATTAGAGATAAGAAAAAAAATGCTTGAAAGTCGAAAAAATCGCGCGGTCGCGCACTTCCGACATCTTTTGAACGATGTGGTTATAGAAGTTTTTCATCATGGCTGTGAGTATCAGGTAAACGGTGTTATGATTCATCGCCGAACAGGGAAGGCGTCCCCAGAACGCGGAGAGTCCCGAACGGGTAAATTCATCGTTCACAAAAGAAATTCCTCCGAATGGAGTTTGATTTTTTTGTTGTATCTTTACGCCCATGTGCAAATCTATTTTATTTACAAATTGCAGTCACAAAAACAGGTGAAATTTCGCACATGACAAAGCATTGGGTAATTTATTTTATATCAGCGCTTTGTCTTTTTTTGATGACTGCCGACTTGCGGATTTAAGGATATATTAGCAATGGATATTTTTTGTTTTTAGCAGATAATTCATATTTTTGTGCGCATAAATAAATTTATATAATATGAATCGAATGTTATCAATAAGATGTTATGTAATACTTATTATATTTGTATTTTGCCGGATGACGGAATCGGGTTTTACTCAGCAGGACGCGAGTGCGGTAAAACCTGAAACGGCACAGGATGGGGAAATGCTGATTTCCGTAATCGGTACAGGTGATATTATGCTTGGTTCAAATTATCCTTCCGATGCAAAACTTCCCGTAAACGACGGGAAAGGACTGTTGCGGGAGGTCAAAGATATTCTGGCCGATGCGGATGTTGCGTTCGGGAATCTCGAAGGTTGTTTTCTTGACAGAGGCGGCCACGTGAAAAGCTGTAACAGTAAATGTTATTTTTTTCGTATGCCTGACCGTTATGTCGATTACCTTGTCGAAGCCGGCTATGATGTGATGAGTATCGCTAATAATCATGCCGGGGATTTTGGCGAGCCGGGAAGGGCAAATACTCGAAAAGTGCTGGGAGATGCCGGGATACATTTTGCCGGACAAAAAGAAACGTGCGAGACTGTGCGATTTGAAAAAAACGGGATAAAATATGGCTTTGTTGCTTTTGCACCGAATACAGGTACCGTCAGTATCAAGGATATTCCGAACGCGCAAAAATTAGTGTCGGAACTGGAGCAGGATTGTGATATTGTAATCGTCTCCTTTCATGGAGGAGCGGAAGGGAAAACTCATAACAGAGTTCCTAAAAAGACGGAAACGTTTTACGGTGAAGATCGTGGTGATGTATACGCCTTTTCCCATGCGGTTATCGACGCTGGCGCCGATATCGTTTTCGGACATGGCCCTCATGTGGCGCGGGCGGCGGAATTATATAAAGATCGTTTTATCATATACAGCCTCGGCAATTTTTGTACGGCCGGAGATTTTAACATTAGCGGTATCAGCGGTTATGCTCCGATCGTGAAAGTATATACGGATAAGAAAGGGAAATTTGTGAAAGGGCAGATTTACTCCGCGATACAAAAAGATAAAACCGGACCGGTAACGGACGTAAATCATTCTGCGGCAAAAGAAATAAAAAGACTGACGGAACTTGATTTTCCGGCCGTTAATATAATGATTTCAAACGAAGGCGCCATTGAACTGAAAAAAGACCCCCTGGCTTTCATCAAAAACTATTCTTCAAATATGAAATATAGGCCGCAAATGCCGGGTGCAGGCGTCCTTAAAATCCCGCCGTCGTTTGATATGGATTCGATGAACAACACAAAAGCGTATATAGCCAGAAATGTCATAGAATATTCCCGAAAATATCTTAACCACCCGTACCGCAGAGGCTCAAAAGGACCGAAATTTTTTGACTGTTCAGGTTTTACGCATTACGTATTCAAATATTTCGGATATAACCTGAATGCCGGATGCACCTCCCAGATTCGTCAGGGAACAAAAATAAACAAGGAAGAGCTGGAGACCGGCGACCTGATATTCTTCAAAGGACGAAATGCCGGATCAAACCGGGTGGGACACGTAGGCATCGTCGTTTCCAACGATAACGGACGGATCTCATTCATACATGCCTGTTCACGCGGTGTTATCATCGAAGAACTTGAACAATCCGCCTATTACAAATCCCGTTACGTGACAGGTGTGCGCGTTATCGTCTAAGACTGATCGGGAAGCAAAACCACCCCCTGTACGCTACAAACGAAAATTCCGCCGGAAACGGCTCTTTTTCAGCCATTTTCCCAGCTAAACAGCTCACAGATACAAGTATCGGTAAATTTTTTACCTTTTGCTGCTCGCTTTTTTATTGACATTTAACTGTTGCTTCGGTAAGAACTGCAATGTGGGTTAAAAAAAGACCCAGCTCGGCTACTATCCTTACACCTTTGAGCGATACATCGTCATCGGAGTAATGCCTGTCCATATTTGCCCGCTTGTAGCGACGGTGATACGGTTTCAACCATATCGCTTGCATACCAAACTGTGACTTAGCATCTCAATCGGCTTTGTATAGCCGTCAAATACTACATCGCTGTAACTTGACTGTGCGGACGGTATCCCGACTTCCTTTTCACGCATCTGATGGACGTTCTAATTTTTTGCGTCCCATATTATTTTTTCTGAGTTTGGCAGAGAACAAAAGTACTTCATCCTGTCATTCCTCTGTAAATACTACGCCAAACGGGTATGTCTTTTCATTTTTGATATGGGATGTGGCGGTATTTATAGGAGAAAATTACAAAAAACTATACAAGAAAAGCTTGATATTCAAAAAAAAGTTTTTACTTTTGGACGCTCTTAGAAAGGAAAGCTGCCGGAGTGGTCGATCGGGCCGCACTCGAAATGCGGTGTACGGGTAACTGTACCGGGGGTTCGAATCCCTCGCTTTCCGCCAGGGATAGCCAGACGGCGACACCCCCGAAAAATTTTAAGCCTGTAAGCATATTTACAGGCTTAAGTCGGTTAGTGGTGATGTGAAAAGTATGCTGCTTTATACCCTGAATTGGAGAAAAAAGTTAGTAACGATGCCGTTTAAGGCAGGATATTGGAGGCATTAAAAATAGCCGCTTGTTTTTTTAGAGATTTCACTTTTTACGGGCTCAATATTTTCGAGAGAAGAAATTTTCATTACAGCGAGTTCTTTTAAGAGTTCCCGAACGGAATATTTCCCGAACAGTTTTTTGTTTCTCATGACTTGCGTCATTTGCATGTAAATAATCAGCGCAATAAATTTGATAAACAGTCGTCCGTCGGTATTGTATGCCGAATGTGAGCGCAGCCTGTTCCCATCCATCCCGTTTTTTACCGTATCAAATATTTT
>JAITBC010000465.1 GCA_031283785.1 Tannerella sp.
GCGCGACTTTTTTCCCTTTCGACTGCATGATTTCCATTGCTTCATACAAATGACCGTAAGTGCCGCCCCACCCTGCCAGTAAAAGTTCCGCATCCTGATCACCGACGATTTCCAATTCCGGTATGAACTCTGCAATTTTATCGATCTTAGCCTGACGCGTAACAACCATTTTCTGATGATTCATCGGATCGGTAGATATCGAACTTGTATCATAATCTTTTTCCAATCCTCCTATACGGTGCGTAAAACCTTCCGTACCGGGCACTGCCCAGTAACGCGCAAGAGATTCATTATCACGGCGATACGGCTTCCACGAAGATTCTCCCTTATAATTATTTACATAGTTCGGCTTTATTTCCGGATAATCGTTTAAATCCGGAATACGCCATGCTGAAGAACCGTTTGCAAGGAAAGCGTCCGACAATAAAACGACAGGCGTCATGTGTTCTATGGCCAGTTTGCCCGCCCAGAACGCCATCTCAAAACAATCCACCGGCGTAGAAGCGGCCAGAACGACAACAGGACTCTCGCCGTTCCTTCCATATAATACCTGCATAAGGTCTGCCTGCTCGCTTTTAGTAGGCATGCCGGTCGACGGTCCGCCACGTTGCACATCCACAACGACAAGCGGCAGTTCGGCAATCACCGCAAGTCCGATAGCTTCGCTTTTCAGCGCCAGACCGGGACCGGAAGTTGACGTTGCGCCAAGACATCCGGCAAAACTTGCGCCGATAGCGGTACATATCCCGGCAATCTCGTCTTCGGCCTGCATCGTAATAACGCCCAGATTTTTATGTTTGGAAAGCTCCTGCAGGATTTCCGTTGCGGGAGTGATAGGATAACTTCCTAAAAACAATCTTAACCCTGCTTTTTCGGCCGCGGCAATCAACCCGTAAGATACGGCGTTATTCCCGTTGATATCCTTGTATATGCCCGGTTCGATCTTCGTTCCTTCGATACGATAAGTGGAAACGGACGCCTGAATATTATGACCGTAATTATATCCATCGGTCAGCGCTTTAATATTCGCCTGAGCGATAACCGGCTTTTTGACGAATTTATTCCGAAGCATCGTTATGGCCGTATCTGCCGGACGGTCGAATAGCCAACATACGAGGCCTAATGTGAACATATTTTTACAGCGTAAAGCCGATTTACTATCCAGTCCGTATTCCGACAATCCGTCACGAACCATCGTAGAAACAGGGGCGGCTATTACCTGCCGGTCTTTCAATCCGAGTTCTTCAAAAGGGTCTTCGGTCTTATATTCCGCCTTTTCAAGATCCCGCTTCTGAAAAGAATCCGTATCAATAATAATAACCGAATCGGATTTTAAATTTTTAACATTCACTTTCAGCGCTGCGGGATTCATTGCTACCAACACATCGGCTTTGTCGCCCGGCGTAAATATTTTCTTCGAGCCGAGATGTACCTGAAAACCCGATATTCCGCTCAGCGATCCCTGCGGAGCTCTCACTTCGGCAGGATAATCCGGGAACGTCGAAATATCATTCCCGAAAATAGCGGACAGGTTTGAGAATATCGTCCCGGTCAACTGCATTCCATCGCCGCTGTCTCCCGAAAAACGGATCACAATCTGATCCAATGTTTTAACTTTTGTTTGTTCTGTCATGACAAATTTCTATCTATTTAGTTTTGTTTGATCATAAATGAGCAATTCCAGTTTTTCCGCCAGAACTTCCGCATCACATTCCGTATACATCGGATCTGCATTCAGACGAATCCAGGCCTGCTCATAAAATGGCCTGCGTTTATCCAAATTCTCCCTGATAAAATCAATCAGTTCACGCCCCGAACGATTCTGCAATACGGGACGTATCGTCTTACTCACCTGCAAGCGTGCCGCAAGCTCTTCCGCCGGTACATCCAAATATACCGTCATTCCCGCATTATTCATTATATCCATGTTACCGTTGAAACACGGCAGACCTCCTCCGGTTGATATGACGATATTCTCAAATTCCGAAACTTCGCACAGCATACGATGTTCCATATCCCTGAAACGCATTTCCCCTTCAGTGGCAAATATATCGCCCACTTTCTTCCGATAACGGTTTTCTATATAATGATCCGTATCAATACAGGAAAAATTCATCCTGCGCGATAAAACTTTCCCGATCGTAGTTTTACCCGCCCCCATATAACCTATCAGAAAAATACGTGTCAAATGATTTCCATTCATAACAGATGCAAAAGTAATACAAATCGGAAAGATAACAAAATAAAATTTACTGTTTTGAGTTTGATTACTATATTTGTATCTTTTTCGATCAAAAAATATAACCAATGTCAAAGAGTATAAAGCAAAAATATTATGTTGTATGGAATGGCGTTAATCCCGGCGTCTATAACAGTTGGACGGCTTGTCAGCTTCAGATAAAAGGATATGTCGGAGCGATCTACAAATCTTTTGATTCAAAAGAGGATGCGGAAAAGGCTTTTTCGGAATCTCCCAACAATTATATCGGCCTGTCATCGAAAAGCGCTAAAATGACAAACTCAAACGGAGCGCCTCCCTATATACGGGAAAGTCTGGCTGTCGATGCAGCCTGCAGCGGGAATCCGGGGAAAATGGAATACCGCGGCGTTTACGTCAGAACAGGACAGCAGATTTTTCATGTCGGCCCTATGGCGCAGGGAACAAATAACATCGGAGAATTTTTAGCCTTAGTGCACGGGCTGGCATTATTCCGCAAAAACGGATGTGACATGCCTATCTACTCCGACAGTCGGAATGCGATGCTTTGGGTAAAACAAAAAAAATGTAAAACAAAACTTGAACGTACGGAAATAAACAAACCGATATTCGATTTGATAGCACGTGCGGAAAAATGGCTGCGGGAAAACACCTGTACAACAAAAATCCTTAAATGGGAAACCGGCAAATGGGGCGAGATTCCGGCGGATTTCGGAAGGAAATAGCCGCCGGACAGCATGCTTATCTCATCCGCCAAACAAATGAAAATCGGTTTTGACAGCCGTTTAATAAAAACCAAAACAAAGATGAAAGTAAAAACAATGTGCTTCCTGCTCGTTTTCGGAAGCTTCACTTCAAATCTCATCGCCGGACCTGACAATATTGCACCTTTTGCCTGGGTAACGGCGTCGTCGGTATCGTCCGACAGTCATGAACACAATGTAATTGACGGCCGGCCGGGCGTGGAAAACCGCTACGAATGGGCATCGCAAAGCCATGCTACGTACTGGGGAGAAAATTATCCGTGGATACAACTGACATGGGATCAACCCCGTGTCATCAACCGGATCATCCTGTATGACCGTGCGACGCCGGCCAGTCATACCGCCGGAGGCATCCTGCATTTCAGCGACGGCACCTCCCTGCTCGTCCTTGCCGTTCCGAATAACGGAGAGGCTAAAACGGTAGATTTCCCGGCTAAAAAGGTGCGCTGGGTAAAATTTGAAGTAACCGACGGCGACGGTCCGCAACTGGGACTGTCGGAAATGGAAGTCTATCCGGCGCCGGAAGATTATCCGGACTACGTGTCCAAAGTGGATCCCTACATCGAATCCGCCCGGGGTCGCTATTTTTTCTTTATCACCGGCAATCAACCTTTCGGCATGATCGGCGCGGCGCCC
>JAITBC010000030.1 GCA_031283785.1 Tannerella sp.
GTCCATGCTCGACCAGCCAAGCAACTGTCCGGCGATATAGCCGATGGCAATCATTGAGCCTAACGCAAAGACGGACGCGATGGAAGCCGTCCCACCCACGCTTATCAGTTTTTTGAAGCTAAATTCAAGTCCCAGAGCAAACAGTAAAAAAATCACCCCTATTTCTGCCCAGATACTGATATTGGAGGAATCGGTGACAGACGGGATAAAAACAAAATTCGGCCCCGCCAGGAATCCGGCCACGATATAACCCAACACAACAGGCTGTTTCAGCCATTTAAACAAAATCGTCACCACGCCTGCCGTGATCAATATCAGCGCCAGGTCGTGAATAAGAGGCGGCAAATGTCCCATATCTTGTATTTTCAGTAAATATTTTACGTACGGAAAGTTTACCGGGCAGGTTGTATCATTTCCTCCTCCCCCGACAACTTTCTCTGCCTGCAAAATTATGGAAAAATCCGACATAATCCCTGATTTTTGAATCCTTATATTTTGTACCTTTGCCGCAAATCATACTGTGAAAAGTGAAAACATGATACCGGCGAAACGAAGAAAATCTCTGAATCATTGAATTTTGACTATGGATTACTATGACGACCTGTTTTGGAAAATGGCGCTGAAAGATGACGAAGAATCCTTTCGGACGCTTTTTTACCAGTTTTTCGCGCCGTTATGCGTGTATGCCATGCGGTATGTCCCGAACCGCGAAGATTGCGAAGATATCGTGCAGGATACCTTTCTAAAGATATGGAAAACCAGAAAATCGATGGAGATCAGTCGTTCCTTCCGCAATTTTTTAATCATTGCCGTCAAAAACGCCTGTATCGACCATTTGCGCAAACAGGAATCGGAATTTGCATGCAAAGAGCAATTTATCGAAAATCATACCGCCGAATCGCCCGAAGACCTCTATGCCGTTGCCGAATTGGAACGAATGCTGAACGCCGCACTCGCCAAACTGCCGGACAATATACGTGTCGCTTTTGAGATGAATCGCTTCGAAGGAAAAACCTATTCGGAAATTGCCGAAGAACAAAACCTTTCGGTTAAAACGGTGGAAGCGTATATGACCAGGGCGCTGAAACTGCTTCGTAATGAGTTGAAAGATTTTTTGCCGGTGTTGCTGCTTTTTCTGTATGATTATTTTTAACATAGGGTATACGAATAATTATCCGTCCAATTAACAGTAAAATAATGATGGAAACAGACTCAGGACAAACAAAAGATATGCAGCGTATCATCGAACTGATGGACACGCTATCGCTCCAGCGCAAGGCGGACATTGACCGTCGATGGCAATCCATTCATGTGGAAATAGGACGCATGCGCCATCGCCGGCGCGTCTTACTCTTTTTGCGAAACGCGGCGGCAATACTCTTTGTCCCGCTACTGGTTGCCGGCGGGTTGTACGTGAAATTCCTCGAAGACAAAACTGCCCGAACGCCCGTCGAGCAAATTACCGTCATGGCAGCCTGCGGGCAAATCAGTAAAATCATCCTGCCCGACCTTTCCGAAGTGTGGCTCAACTCCGGCTCGTCGCTCACTTATCCGCAACGTTTTACGGATGACAGGCGTACGGTGCAACTTGCCGGCGAAGCGTATTTCGTCGTCAAATCCGACCAGCGGCGCCGGTTCGACGTGCAGACGGACGAAGGCCTGACGGCCAGCGCCTTCGGTACGGAATTTAATGTCAATGCCTATTCGGGAGACAGCATCATAAAAATAACGCTGGCCGAAGGGCATATCGAAGTAGGCAACTCCCGTTCGGAAAAAACCGTCGCCCTGCGGCCAGGGCAACAGTTCGCCTTTTCCAAGAGCGACCGGACAGTTTCCTGTGCGGACATCAACCTGTATGTCGAAACGGCATGGCGCGAAGGTAAACTCGTATTCCGGCGGGCAGGCATGGCAGAAATCGTCAGACAGTTGTCGCGTCGCTTCAATGTCGACATCAAACTGGAAGACAAGGACCTGTACGATTATGAATATTCGGCAACCTTTACCGTCGAATCCATTCATGAAATCCTGTCGCTGCTGGAAAAATCGGCTCCTATCCATTGCTCGATTATTGAACCGGAACAAAATCTTGATTTTGCATATTCGAAACGAACCGTAATTATACGGTCAAGAAAAAATCGCCAAATGTCGTAGGATATTCTGTTTTGTAATACCCGATTTCCTGCGCAGGGAATTGCCGGATTGGATCGCTTCGTTCCTTGCTGGTGACGGGGCATATCCGCAGTTGTCACGAGATATGAGGCAATCCGGTGAACCGGATGACTTTACAACTTTACAATTTGCAATAACGGCAGGCGTTCCCCGTCTTTGCGAGGTACGAAGCGCTCCAGACTGACTTCATAATGTTATATCGAGCACAGTATAAAAAAGATTTACCTGAAATCCTGCAAATTTGTCCAAACTCTTTTTTCGCTTATTTCGCTAACACCTAAAGTAATAATGCCATTTTGAAAAGCGGCCGGATTATCCTGTCGAAAAAAAATTGCCGAATACCATAGGGTATTCCGCCCCGCGATACGTCCAATAGACGATAGAAGAATTATAAATTTTAATAATCGTATGCCCATGAAAAAAGAAAAGGGAAAAAGTTCGCAGTAAAACGGGAAAATGCACGAAGCATCTTCCCGTAAACATCAACCCAGTTGTATGGTTTGCTTTCCGGCTATCGGCCGGCGAACAGCCATGCACAATCAAAACATTTTATTAATCAAATCTTTTTGACAGAACAAAGTATGGAAAAAATTTTAAATCAACCGGAAATGAAGGCCTGTATTCGCCTCGTTTCAAAAGTGCCGTTAACGGCGCGTATTACATTTTTACTGTTAATCTGCGCCTTCTTTCAGGCAGGCGCGGAAATGGCGTATTCGCAGTCCAC
>JAITBC010000047.1 GCA_031283785.1 Tannerella sp.
GCGCGACGGCCGGGGCGTTAACCGTCATAACTCTTGTCCTGGTTGCTCTCCTTGTATTTATGATTGGCGTGGTATGGATGGGGCGGCTTGCCTGTAGCGCGTCGGGCTATACTCGTCCGCATCGCCATCACATCCATCAAGGCGTCGTTTTTGCGCTGACGATTATTGCCGCAGGCGCTTTGCTGCTGGCATTCAATACCGGATTCCTGCCTGTTGTGTGGAGAGGGTTCTTCTTTTCGTGGCCAATGCTGTTATTCCTTTTCGGCGCCGTCAATTTATGTAAATTAAATTTCATGCAGGGCATCATCTTCGCGGCGATCGGGAAATTTTTCCTGATAGACAAGCTTTCGCTTATTTATTCGCAAGACGTCTTCTATGAACAGTTTACTTCGATTTATTGGCCGGCGCTGATTATTATCGTAGGGTTATTAATTTTCATACAGTTTCTGTTTAAACCGAAAATATGTCTTTTCCATCATCATTTTGGAGACGCCCGGCGCCATTTCGAGGAAAACCATCGTGAGACGAAAGAAAAAAATGCCAACGGCGCCATCAACTATTCGTATATATTCAGCGGAACGGAAGATGTTTTTCTGGAGCCTGAATTTAAGGGCGGTTCAATTGATACGATTTTCGGCGGCGTGAATCTGGATTTACGTCGGACATCGCTACCCGAAGGTGAAACGAGATTGTATATTCACGCGCTTTTCGGAGGCGTCGAAATTATTATGCCTGCCGACTGGTATGTCGAAGTAAATCCGCAGGCTATCTTTGGCGGCGTGAACAACATGAGAACAAATCACGATGCCATCGACATGAGCCGGAAACTCATTATCGACGGTCATTGCGCGTTTGGCGGCATAACGCTCAGATAGAATGAATCCGCCATTCACGGAATACAGAAAAGGCTATATCGCAGTATGCGTCTCGCTTGCTGCGATATACGCCGCACTTACCGGCATGCCGTCCGCAGCATGTTGCATCATGGACGCGATGCTCTATGCGGCAATGCTTTACTTGACAGGTATCATACTGTGGAATATTTTCCGGTATGCTTTTCCCCGAAGCGGATTGTATTCTCTTTTTTCCCTGTCGATGTTTGTCCTGCTGACGGACGGTCTGACAGTCGGTATCGAAAGCGTCGCCGTATATCTGTTTTTCCCTGCACTGTTCGGCGATTTTGCGGCAACCATTCCGGTCAGACTTTTCATCACACTGCTATTTTTCGTAATAGCCCGTTTGTATTACCATTCGTACGGCACGGAAGCGCCGCCGTCGGTACTCCCGTCCGACACACCTGTCCAGACGAAGGAATACGCAAAACGTTTCACTGTACGCAACGGGCAAAAAATAAAAATTATCCCTGTCGAAGATATTCTTTACCTCAAGGCCGATGGCGATTATGTAGCCATCTACACTGCCGAAGGTTACTGGCTGAAAGAACAGACCATGAAATATTCCGAAGAACAGTTGCCTCCCGACCGGTTTCTGCGCGTCCATCGTTCCTGTATTGTGAATATCGGCCGGATAAGCCGCATCGAACGTTACGGCGAACAGCAACAAATCATCCTCTGCAACGGTGCGAAAATCAAAATCAGCGCCTCGGGATACCGCACACTCAGGCAACGGCTGGAACTGTGAACTATCGTTTGCCGGTCGGCAGTAATAAAAAAAGAGGCCACACATTTCCTGTAATGACCTCATTTCCAGGCTACTTGCCTGTGACTCCGACAGGATTCAAACCTGTAACCTTCTGATCCGTAGTCAGATGCTCTATTCAGTTGAGCCACGGAGCCCGATTGTTTTTTGTTTTTTGCAAGTGCAAAGATACGGCTTTCTTTCAATTCTGCAAATTTTTTTCCGGAAATTTCGTCTTATCGGTTAAATCTTTTTTTGATGTCCCCGATTTATCATTTTTGAATTTACAAGCAAATGGAAAGTTTTTTTTGTGTGTTTCACGCTTGTTTTTTACTTGGGTGGATTTCCATAATTATTTTCATTTTTGTCGCCTTCGGCAAAAAGCAGCCACAATATGTAAAGAGGAATGATTTGATACCAACCGGAATTGTTGCGGTCGTGGCAGCGTTTTGCGCCTTGAGCCAAAATAAAGCAAATTGCAGGAATGAAAGATAAAGTCAGCAAAAGAATAACCTTGGATCCTATCAACAAAGACATTATGATATACCAAACATAGTAAATTATCACACTTATCCCGTATTCAAGCCGTCTAATTCTACCATTAAACGAAAATGGGTCTGAAAACATTTTTGGTTTTTCGCCACTGTAATCTTGTTGATAAAATTCATTGCCTGTTTCAATTTGCGGCTGTATTGTCGCTTGCGGCTGTTCTTCCAAAACGGGTTCCCGCTTTGGCTCGCTTTCCGTTTGCGGCACTAATGATTGTCCACAGTGTTTACAAACTTTTGCGATTGCAAGTATTGATTTTCCGCAATAAGGGCATTTTTTAAGTTCCATAAATTACCTCCTTTTTAGAATTTACCTGTTATTTGCGAAATATCAAATTTGCCGTCCATTGTTTGAATTTCGATTTTCCCTGCGAGAATA
>JAITBC010000107.1 GCA_031283785.1 Tannerella sp.
CTGAGTCGAGAATGTGGTCGACGGTCTCTTTGAACTTGGCCGGATGAGCCGTTTCGAGGAACAGCCCCGTTTCACCGGGTTTCAATCCGCAGTCGGCGAGAGCCTGATAGCCGCAGGCGCCGTGGGGGTCTAAGAGATATCGGCAGGTATTATATACTTTGCGTATGGTTTCGGCGATCTGTTCGTTTGCATACCGATATCCGGATATCAATGCGGCGATTTGTCGGTGGCTGTTACCGAACAGGTCAAGGATACGTGCAAAATTGCTGGGGTTTCCTACGTCCATTGCGTTTGCATACGTTTCTATCGACGGACGCGGATTGTAATTTCCTGTCCGTAGATATTCGAAGAAAACATCATTACGGTTGTTTGCCGCTATAAAATGTTTTATGGGAAGTCCCATTTTACAGGCAAAAAGCCCGGCGGTTAAATTCCCGAAATTGCCGCTCGGAACGCAGACGACAAGGCTATCGGATTTTCCGGTTTTATCTAATTGTGCGTAGGCGTCGAAATAATAAAAAGATTGCGGCAGGAATCTTGCGACGTTAATTGAATTGGCGGATGTCAGTTGCATGTATTTGTTGAGTTCGTCGTCGATAAATGCGGCTTTGACAAGGGCCTGGCAATCGTCGAACGTCCCGTTGATCTCCAGGGCGGTGATGTTGTTTCCAAGCGTCGTAAACTGGCGCTCCTGAAGAGGACTTACTTTTCCCTTCGGATAAAGCACGAATACGTTTATACCCGCGACGCCGAGAAACCCGTTTGCTACGGCTCCTCCCGTATCTCCGGAAGTAGCGACGAGCACGTTCACCTCGCGGTCTAATCCTTTGCGGAGTATGAAGTGGCTTAACATACGCGCCATAAAACGTGCTCCTACATCCTTAAACGCAAGCGTCGGGCCGTGAAACAGTTCAAGGCTGTAGATATTATCGTCTACATGAACAACCGGCGTTTCAAACGAAAGCGTATCATAAACAATGTCGCTGAGCGATTGCGAATCCATGTCATCGCCGAAAAACGCCTGTGCAACGATATCCGCAATTTCCCGGAATGATTTATCTTTCATTGTTGCAATAACATCCGCATCGATAGACGGGATACGTTCCGGCATATATAGCCCCCTGTCTCCCGCAAGACCTTTTATCACAACATTTTCCAGACCTGTGAGGGGCGACTGTTTGTTTGTACTGTAATACTGCATATTAAGTTTTTTAATTACAAATTACGGAATCATTTATTTGTTAATGAAACTATCTGATGTTTGCAATGGAGATGATATCGGCGAAGACGCCGGCGGCGGTGACGTCGGCTCCGGCTCCGTATCCCTTGATAATCATTGGGTAATCATGGTAGCGTTCGGTCGAGATCATGATAATGTTGTTGCTTCCTTCGAGTTCATAGAACGGATGCCGGTTCCCGACTTCCATCAGCCCGACTTCACATTCTCCGCTGTTCATGCTTGCTACGAAACGGAGACGTTTGCCTTTGGCTGCCAGCTTCTTGCGTTTTTCTTCAAATTCGACGTCAAGATCCGCGATATGTTCCCAGAAATTATCGATGTCGCCATCAAAATATTCGGACGGGATAAACAGGTTTGTTTTGACGTCCTTCTGTTCAACGGCATATCCCGCTTCGCGTGCAAGAATCACAAGTTTACGGATAACGTCCATGCCGCTCAGGTCGATACGCGGGTCAGGCTCGGCATATTTGGCGTCGACAGCCATTTTTATTGCCTTACTGAGAGGAATCTTCTCGCTTATTGTATTGAATATAAAATTCAGCGTGCCGGTCAGTACGGCTTCGAGTTTCAGTATATGGTCGCCACTGTTAATCAGGTCGTTCATCGTGTTAATGATGGGAAGTCCGGCTCCTACGTTTGTTTCGAATAGAAATTTTATGCCCCGTTTGCGAGCCGTTTCCTTAAGCAGGAGATAGTTTTTATACGACGAGGACGCCGCTATTTTGTTTGCCGCCACTATTGAAATATTTTTATTAAGAAGCGTCTCGTATAATCCTGCGATTTTTTCGCTGGAAGTGCAGTCGACGAAGACGGAATTAAAAATATTCATTTTTATGATTTCATCGCGAAGCAGCGCGGGTGAAGATTCGGCGCCATTCTCTTTGAGATCTTTGAGGCAAGTTTTAAAGTCCAGTCCTTCCCGGCGCATAAGCATGCGTTTGGAATTTGCTATTCCGACGACGTTTAACTTAACGCCGTTCTGCGTCATCAGCTTTTTCTGTTGATGTTTGATTTGTTCCAGCAGATGTCCGCCTACGGTTCCGACGCCGACCAAAAATAAATTCAGCATCTTATATTCGGAAAGAAAAAACGAATCGTGGATAGAGTTTAGCGCCTTACGAAGATATTCAAGTTTGATGACGAATGATATATTCGTTTCGGAAGCCCCTTGCGCACAGGCGATGACACTGATACCGGCGCGTCCCAGCGTGCCGAAAAGTTTACCGGCTATACCCGGCGTCCGTTTCATGTTTTCACCTACGATAGCGACCGTAGCAAGGTCTTTCTCCGCAACGATATCTTCAATCTCACCCCTCGATCGTTCCGGCGCAAATTCTTCGTTGAGCACCTCTACCGCCAGCGCCGCATTTTCGTTTTTCACGGCAAATGTCGTATTGTTTTCAGAACTTGCCTGCGATACCATAAAGACACTGATGCCGCTCTTTGCTAATGTTCGGAATATCCTGTAGTTGACGCCGATTACGCCGACCATACCTAACCCCTGTACGGTGACGAGGCAGGTGTCGTTAATTGATGATATTCCTTTTATAATCGCTTTCTTCTCGTTTTTCGTCTCTTTCTTGTCGGTTTTTCGGGAGATATACGTACCGGGAGCATCCGGGTTAAACGTGTTACATACTTTTATCGGAATATTTTTGTGAAACACAGGGTAAATAGTCGGAGGATAAATCACTTTCGCTCCGAAATTGCAAAGCTCCATCGCTTCGGTGAAAGACAAGTGCTCGATTACATACGCCGAGTTTATGATACGCGGGTCTGCCGTCATAAACCCGTCTACATCCGTCCATATCTCAAGGATTGAAGCATCCAGCGCTGCGGCGAGGATCGAAGCCGTATAATCCGAGCCGCCCCGTCCCAGGTTGGTGATCTCGCCATCTTCCATGCTCGAAGATATGAATCCGGGTACTAATGCAATTCCGGGCAATGGTCTGAAATTTTTTTTTATCAGTTTATTTGTCTGCTCAAAGTCAACAACATGTTTATTGAACTGTTTGTGTGTTTTTATAAACTGGCGCGAGTCGTATAATTTTGCATTTTTAATTACGTTTGACACGATAGTCGAAGAAAGCCTTTCCCCGTAACTTACAATAGCATCGGATGTTTTTGCAGAAAGATCTTTTATCAGGAAAACGCCACGGTAAATATTTTCAAGTTCATCGAGCGTCTCCTTCACCTTTTTCATGACCGTCGCCCGCTTTGAGCCGGAAATGAGGCCATCTACGATAGATTTATGACGCGCAACTATTTCTGAAAATTCTTTTTTATAAGACGCATCACCGGCAGAGGCTAATTTGGCTGTATGCAATAATTTGTCGGTTATACCGCCAAGTGCGGATACAATAACGATTACAGGCTCATCAACGGCTTCTACTATCTTCTTGACGCTCAAGATACTGTCTGCGGAACCCACAGATGTTCCGCCGAATTTCAATACTTTCATTCTGTTATGTATTAAATGCTACATTTCAAGGGGGCAAAGTTAGCATTAAATTTTCAGATTACACGCAACGAATGAAAAGTCCGGCAAAATTTACAGGAAAAAGTTACATGAGAAATTTAAATTTTCCAAGAGTGTGGATAATGACTTTTGCAAAAGAAATTGTTATCCGGCATGTACAAAAAAAACGACTTTATTTTGTATTGTTCCCTGTTTGCACTATATTTGTATTTTCAGAGACATAATGAGACCGGAATGGGAAGGATTATTGAAATATGTGCAAATTCGGCACAAAGTTGTGTTGAAGCGGAGGCCGGCGGTGCGTGCAGGGTAGAGCTGTGCGCCGGGATACCGGAAGGCGGCACTACTCCAAGTTATGGCGAGATTCGCACGGCGCAGTCGTTGACGTCAAAGACTGACATAAATATAATTATTCGTCCGCGGGGAGGTGATTTTCTTTATACACAGGCCGAAGTGCAGGCGATGCTGTATGATATCGAAATGGTAAAGCGACTGAAAGTTCACGGGGTAGTGTTCGGATGTCTGACGCATCAGGGAAATATCGACATTCCCCTGATGCGTCGTTTGATAGAAGCTTCGAAACCTTTGTCCGTGACGTGCCACCGCGCTTTTGACGTATGCCGCGAACCTTTTGTAGCGCTCGAACAGCTGATAGAATTGGGATGCGACCGTATTCTTACGTCGGGACAGCAATCCGATGCGGTACGCGGCATACCGCTGATAAAAGAATTGGTACGGCGTGCCGGCGAACGTATTGTAATAATGCCGGGTTGCGGTGTGCGCGAAGATAATATTGCACGTATAGAAGCGGAAACAGGAGCAAAAGAGTTCCATACATCCGCCCGAAGTATTGTGCGTAGCGCTATGGAGTATCGGAATGAAAATGTTCCGATGGGAAGCCGTGACGTCATATCGGAATTTGAAACCATGCAAACCGACCGCAAGAAAGTAGCCGCTTACATATAGCTTCGGAGGTATGTTGCCTTTAATGATGGATGAGGTAGAGATGTTTCTGCCCGCAGGGCTAAAAACGTTAAGCGTTTATTGCCGGCAGAAAAATATGCTGATGCGGGAATTAAATATATTGCCCTGCAAGATAGCCGGAAGCAAAAGCCCAATGGATATTGTATCCTCCCAATTTGCCGGTTATATCTATTACTTCACCGCTAAAGAAAAGTCCTTTCAGCAGCATACTTTCCATGCTTCTTGAGTTTATCTCGCCGGTGCAGACGCCCCCCATCGTCACTTCAGCTTTTGAAAAACCTTCGCACGAATCCGGGCAAACCGGGAACGCATGGATACGTTCGGCGATGGCGGTACGGTCTTTCCTGCTGAGTTCGGCTACTTTACGTTCCGATAAATAGCCGGGGATTAATGCTCCGGCAAGCCTTTCGGGTAAAAATTGCAGGATTAGATTCTTGGCGAATAATTTACCGTTGCATGGCTCGTGCATTTGTGAGACTATATTTTTTGATGGCAGAAAATTGATCGTGACGGTATCGCCTTTTTCCCAGAAACAGGAGACCTGAAGTACGGAGGGACCGCTGATGCCTCTGTGCGTGAATAACAAAGGTTCCTCTATCACGGGACTTTTCCCTTTAACATGCAGTTGTACGTTAAGGCTGATGCCTTGCAGATTCATGAGGGGAGAGTCTGGCGGAAGAATAAAACCCGCCAGGGCCGGTTTCAGTGGCGTTACTTTATGCCCGAATTGTTTTGCAATCCGGTAACCTAAATTTGTTGCGCCTGTCTGCGGCCATGCAAGTCCGCCGGTTGCCACAAGCAGATGCTGCGATTCATATTGCCGGCCTTCACATTTTACCAGAAAATGTGTCGTATGCGACACTTCCGATATTTCCGTGTCCAGAGAAAAACGAACGCCGCTGTTTACCGATGCGTTAAACAGATAAGCGACAATTTCGTCGGCGCCGTTTTTGCAAAAAATACGTCCGTGTACCCTTTCTTCGGCTTTTATATTCGCCTTATGCAGTATGCCGAGTATTGATTCGGTCGTGAACCGTTTAAGTGCATATCTGCAAAAAGAGTTGTTTTCGCCAAAATAATCGGATAAGGAAATATGTTTATTGGTAATATTACATTTTCCGCCGCCGGATATCAGCAATTTCTTCCCAGCTTTCTCCGCATGGTCAATGATTAATACCTTGCGTCCTCTTTTTGCCGCATTAATGGCCGCTATAAGCCCGGATGCACCGGCGCCTAAAATAATGACATCATACAATACTTCTGATTCCTCCAATACGATAAAAATTTTGCTGCGTCGCAAATTTACAACACAAAAATTACAAATCCAAAAACAAGGTGATGTGGGACGCGATAGATGTCTGAAAAAAAAGTTGCTGATTATTTTGTCTTAAAGGCGTTTACAGCAGGTACTCCGGCGAGTTGCGTCGAAAAATAAAAAAAGATTTAACCCAAAAATCGGAAAAACCATTGCATATCAAAAATAATATGTATCTTCGCGCCGACAATATTGTCGAACAAAACAGTATAATTAATTGTAATGAAATGATTAATAAAGAATTACGCTCCGAACAAATCATTCTCGAAGCAGCCGAAGCGGAGTTTCTCGAAAAAGGCTACGGCAACGCCAAGATGATGGCTATTGCGCGCCGGGCGGACGTGAGCCATTCGATGCTGCACTACTATTTCCGTTCAAAGGAAAACCTGTTTAAGACGATTTTCCATCGTAAAATACAAATGCTGTCGCAACTTTTCGAGGGCGTCAAGGGGCGGGAATTGCCGTTTGAAGAAACCGTCAGGCTGTTTATCGAAGGTCAGTTCAATTTCGTTGCCCAAAACCCGCGCATGCCCCGCTTCGTGCTGAACGAAGTCATCACAAATCCCGAAAATCTCGCGCTGGTTATGGACGCAGTGCGCCCGAAAATCGAAGAAATCTTCGGTAATCTTTCAAAACTGCTCGACGACGGAATTGCAAGCGGCGCTATCCGCCCTGTCCTGTTCCGCGATTTTATCATGAACATTGTCTCGCTCAATATATCTACTTTCGTGTCGCTGCCCGTGATTGAAAAAATTCTTCCCGGCATGGACGCAAAGGCAAAAGAAGCCTATCTCAGCGAACGCCGCGAAAGCAATGTGCAATTCATACTCAGCGCTCTGCGTCCATAATTTTTTTTGAAAGCAAATAAACAAAATTGTCGAATATAATTGTCGAATATGAATGTTTAACAACAAGTGAAATATTCATAAAATATTGATCAAGGGATAAGATAATTGACAACCGGGCATATAAAAATCTTATTCGATATAAACTCTAATATAAAAGATAAAACGATGTACAGGAAAACGATGTTTTTAGTTTTTACGCTATCGCTCACGATGCCGGCATTCGCACAGTTGAGCATTGAAGCGTGTTACGAAAAGGCGACGGCAAACTACCCGCTTGTCAGGCAATACGGGCTGATTGAGCAGTCGCGGGATTACAGTCTGTCGAATGTGGGAAAG
>JAITBC010000110.1 GCA_031283785.1 Tannerella sp.
GCGTATTCCGCCAACGGGTTAAACTGGACGGCGATATATTCCACTGCAACAGGCTGCTAGCGCAATCCTTCCGCCTTTTTCAATCCGGATACCGCTATATAAGTTGCCGGCGTCATAACGACCTCTATGGCGCACTTGAAGAAGTAATTTGTCAGTACGAGAGACCAAAACAATTCCCAGCCGAAAACGCCGGTCAGACTCGCTATGATCACAAAGACAAGACTGTCCACCAATTCTCCGGCAAGGGTGCTGCCTATGGTTCTGATCCATAAAAATCGTCCGTTCGTGGCTTTTTTTATGATAACCAGGATAATGGAATTGGAAAATTCGCCCGCTAAATAGCCCGCAAGACTCGCAAACGCGATGCCGCCCGTACTCATGCCGCCTAAAATGACGTCAAATGCGGCGCTGCCCGCGTATTGTTCCCATTCGGCGTCCGCAGGCAGTATGCGGAGCAGGAAGAACAGCAGGGAAGAAAACGCGAGGGCTATAAAGCCCGTCCAAATGACTTTTCGGGATGCGCGGAACCCGTAGACTTCGGTGAGTATATCGCCAAACACGTAGGACAGCGGGAAAAGGAGGGTGCCGCCGTCAAAAGCCATGCGGGTATTGAACACGGAAAAGCCCAAATCCACGATTTTTGCGGAAGACGCCACATTGCTGACCACAAGAATTGCGGTGAAAAAGGCCATCACCCTGTCAAGGCAACGGAAACAGCCGCCGGGCTGAGCATTGAAAGAAAGCATAGAAACTCCTTGTTTTGTTTGGGGAGCGGAACGCCGCGTACCGGCGATCCGTTCTCTCAGGCGGGTTTTACGAGGAAGACCGCCTTCTGTTAAGGAATAGTACAACAACGCCGTCGCCGGCGTCAAGCGCCCGTACATATAGAAGTATGCGACGCTAAAGAGGAAAGCGGGATTTTCCGTGTTTGCCTTCTGCGTTTGCGGAGATATCCGCTCTCAATTCTTTGAAGGCGGCGATGTCCCCCCGTCAAAGATATAATAGGGACTCCGTAGTATTCTTGCAGATGGAAAAACAGAAATGCCAAAATTTGTACAAACGCTTGGCAGAGATGAACAGCTCGATACGCCTGCGCGAACAATGTAATTTTCAAGTAAAAATTTTGTCAAATTTTCACTTGACACTCATTGGTGTATTATATATATTAAAAATATGGATGTAATATATGAAAATCATACGTAGTGGTACTACTAATGTCGCGGCTATGGAAACGATTTCTGATAAACCCTGTGGCAATTGTAGTAGGCGGTAGTAGTGTATCAAAAAAAGAGAAGTGATAAAAATCGCTTCTCTTTTTATAAAAAGGAAAACGATGAATATATTAACCGATTTTCATGATATATTTGATATAGACGAAAGTAGTTATCTATTTAATATCTATACTTCATCGTTAATAAAACTTGACGCTCAAGCAAAAGTTAAATTATTGGAATGTAAGAAATCTAATAGCTTAAACGTTTTTTCACAATCGGAATATGAAATATTACAAAAAGAGCTGTTTATTATAGATGAGAGCGATGAACGCTCACGTTGCTTGGTCATTAAAAACAGTTATCATACATCTAAATATAAGGATAGTAGTGTCATTATTGGTTGCGTTTTGTACAGCCGAAACACAAAATGCTAACATTGTTTTAGATAATTTTGGCAATATCTATAAATGTTGGGATCATGTTTATGAGGAACATTATATTTGTAATAATCTCGATAATATTTTGAATGGACGTCTCGATAATTTCAGGAGTTTAGACTATATTGAGAATGTTTCTTGGATGTGGTTAATAATGGCAAATATATGGAATGCAAGTATATAAATCATTGCGGAGGATTTTGTCCGGAAATTCGCATGAATATAAAAATGGCAAGATAGACAATATTTTCAAGGATGATTTTTGTAAAAAATTTGTATATTCTATATTAAAAGAAAAAATTAAAATATACCTAAAGAATAATGTATAGTTTTATAAAAGAATTCTTTAAATTTTTATCGCATATAAATAAAACTCATAAAGTCTATTATGCGAGTTATACTATCGCGTTGATATTCGCAACCACGCTCAATATGTCTTTGACGTATTTCTATGGGAAACTCATTGACAGCATGACCGCTAAAACTTCTTTTTCCCGTTATATATGGGTGTATGGCGGTATTCTTTTTGGAACATTCATTTTTTTCGCGCGTGAAGCGTGATAAACATTTTCATACGCAACAAAGCGCGCGAGATTATTTATCGCAAAACATTCGCCGCGTCATTGCTGGCGTATAATGATGATAACGCTGTTTTTTCTCAGGATATTGAGAACGAGAGTCGGTTATTTCTTGATTTTGTATACACCTTGCCGGCCGAGATAATTTCTTTCCTTGTTGTGTTTGCGTTCTTGATTATTAATTCGCAGTTTATTATGCTGTTTTATCTTGTAAGCTTCGCTTTATTTTTTATTATATCCTCTTCTCGTGAAAGAAATGTCGTACCGCTTATTATCAGGCTCAAAAACAGTTTTACGCGCTTATGGCTAAAACAGAAAATTTTTTATCAGGAAGCGCCGATCTTACATTAAACGAGAAACATGACTGGGCGCGGGAAAAATTAGTCAATGATTTAGGCGATTACAACGGGCAATTTCAGACGTATAAGAAAAAATCGATAGTTATTGAAATAATTTCACAATCAAATAATTATATAGCATATTTCATAGCCCTTGTGGTCAGTTTGTCGCTGTTTTTAAATGGATATTACACATTTGGCATTTGCGTTGTTATAATTGAGTATGCTAAATCAATGAACGATTCGCTTTCTTGGGTATATTCGGATATGAATGAACTGATGGACTATACCGCGCATCTGCAAAGAATTAATATGCGGATAAGAGAAAAAGAAATAACTACTAATAATTACATCGCAAGCGGCAATATAGGAAATTTATTCTTAAAAGCAGACAACTTGTCTTTCGCTTATGAACGAAAATTATTTGAGAATATTTCTTTTGTATTGCCGCAAAGGCGACATACTCGCGTTGCGCGGCAAAAGCGGGGCGGGAAAATCAACGCTTCTATCCATCATCGCAAATAAAATTTCCTTGCAAGAAGGCGCTATTACGGTATACGGACAAAGAAAAATCGGTATATTAGACCAGACGCCTTACTTATTCAACAGGACGATTCGGGAAAATTTATTGCTGGCGAATAAAAATGTTCCAGATAGCGATATGGAAAAGGCGCTTAAACAAGTTGAGCTGAATTGTAATCTTGACGTTGTAATAGGCGAAGCCGGCAAGAATATATCTGGAGGACAGCGTACTCGCCTTGCCCTCGCGCGTCTTATTATACAAAACCCGGATATTATCTTGCTGGATGAGCCTACAACCGGCATTGACAAAGAAACGCGGGAATTTATTATCGAATTCTTGACCAATTTTTTAGCGGATAAAGCGTCTATTATAACATCCCATGAAAGCGATGTATTGTCAATCGCTTCGTCGGAGATAATTATATGAAAAAAATAAAATTTATCATCAATGCGATAACGCCAAAGATCGCCGCTTTAATTTTAGTAAGCATACTCATATTTTTAGGCGCGGAATCTATTAGTTGGTTCTTGCCGTTAATTTTTTCACGAATATTAGACAGTATCTTAGTTAGAGCGTTTTCTTCGTTGTTATTATTATTTTTCGCGGGGTTAAGCGTCATCTCAATTGGCGTTACATCAGCAATGAGCTATATTAATAGCGCGTTGCTTTTAAAAAGCCATAAAAATATGGTTAACTTTATTCTTGAAAGGACATTTAACAAGTTAAGCGAAGCGCGGGATAAAAAGGGCGTACATTATTACAGCAATTTGATCTTGAAAACATCCGACAAGGCTTTGAATTTTTTTAATATAAACGCTTTAACTCATTTCTTTAGATTGATAACATTGATAGTCATTAGTACTATCATTTTTTGTATTGATATATACTGCGGGATAGCGACAGTGCTTTTAACCTTAATCGCTATAGTGATTCACCGGTATAATACTCCTTATTATATTAAAATTCTGAAAAACTGTCAAGACAAAAGTTAGAACTATTTAGCCGGCTAGGGGACGCCTTGCGGGGAAGCTGGACAATACGGCAATTCAACGCGGCGGAATATGAAACGGCATTGCTGGACAAGCATACACGCTCATTATTCAAAGAAGAAGGCAGATTAAATGTTATCGATACGGTTGCCGTTTGGATTGGTTTTGATTTTTTTTAAAACGCCTATCTTCTTTTTATTATCGGCTATTCGTTAATAAAAGTGGCGGCAGGCGCGCTTCCGATATCTCTGGCAGTCGCGCTGATGATGTACGGCAATATGCTTGTAGTCCCGATACGTCAAATCAATTCGGCGTTAGAGCAATTTTCAATTTCATGGGCGGCGGTCAGTCTGCTGGTAAATAATTATGGGTCAAATATAATTGAACAAGGAATGAAGATAAATGACATGCAGAGTATTGAATTTAAAAACGTGAGCCTGAATCTAGATAATAAAAATATATTGGATAACATAAATTTTAAGATTGAAAAAGGCGGGCATTACCGGCTGTCTGGTAAAACTGGAGTTGGAAAATCATGCATTATAAAATTGTTGCTCGGATATTTTCAGAATTATAATGGTGAAATATTGATAAACGGCGTTTCAATACGAGATATAAACGCGCAAAGTATATACGCTCAGATGAGCGTGCTTATGCAGGATTCCGTCTTGTTTAACTGTTCAATAGAAGAAAATATACTATTTTCAGATAAATATAAAAAAAGTGGCGTCAAATCTATTTGCGAAAAATTTAGTTTAACTGATACATCTATAAATTTTGACAGCGTATACGCCGATAATTTATCCGGAGGCGAAAAAAGCCGCGTCTTGCTTGCCCGCGCCTTGTGTCATAATAAACCGTTTCTCGTTTTGGATGAGCCTTTGGAAGGCGTTGATGAAAAAACAAAGAGTAAAATATACGCTTGCCTGTCAGATTATATCAATAATAAAACACTGATTCTTATTACTCACGATGAAAATCTCGCGTCCCTCGCTTCTGAGACACTGTTTATAAGTTGAATCGCGTTGGATACTAAGGTACAGCGATCTATGCGGGATCACGTTGATATTGACAATCTGAAAAACATAGCGCGTCTCAACTAATGTATGGCTCAAATGGACCGGAATGGATGGAGCGTGTTGAAAAGGCCGCCTTATTCGCAGGGGTTTAATACCGGCGACCTAAGGGCGGCCGCTCTGTTGCGGGGAGATTCATTTATCACATACTATCAGTGAAACGCTTGGACGGCGGACGAGCCTTTACAATCCGGTGAAACTCAAGAGGGTTTGCCGGCAAGAGCCGTTGCCAAATTTTTGAACATCAACCGCCAAAAGGCGATGCCGCCTTCGGCTAGAATAATTATGAGGCATCGCGCCCACTTGACATTTTTGTAGTTCTTACTATAATGAAATAATATTTTTAACCTATGGAAAGGATGTTTTAATGTACGCTTTAGTTGAAATCAAAGGCAAACAGTATAAAGCTGAAAAAGACTCGCTCTTAAAGGTCGATCTTCTTGATACGGAACCCGGCTCCGCGTTGGACATTGATTCGGTGCTGCTTATTTCCGGCGATACGGTTACGGTGGGAGACCCCTATGTGCGGGGCGCCCGTGTGTCTGCGGTGGTGGAACGCCATGAACGGGACAAAAAGATCATCGTATTTAAGTACAAACCCAAGAAAGATTACCGAAGGACGAAAGGTCACCGGCAAAGGTATTCCATTATTAAAATCAAAGATATTGTAAGCTGAGCCGGTTTCAAATGTGTTGTAAGTACGGTGGATGATTGCCGTTGAAATTGTTTTGGATAATGACCTTCTCAAGCTGTGTAGAATAAAAGGTCACGCCCGGTCGGGCGGTAAGGGAAACGATATTGTCTGCGCCGCAGTTTCGGCGCTTGCGCGGGCTGCGGCGGCGGCGCTTGCTGGCGAAGACGGCATTGCGGTGCGGTGTGAGGCGAAGAAACCGGGCGAATTCTTTTTGGAAATAGCCGAATGCGCCGAAGCGAAAAAGAGCTTTCTTTCCGGTGTGGGAACATTCCTTAGGATTGGTCTTGATTCTGTCGCAAGGGAATATCCAAAACAGTGTCGGTTGTCTGTAAATACCGTCATGTAAAGAAACTAACGTAAAATTAAGGAGCATAATCATGGCTAGAAAAAGAGGCGGAAGCGGCGCAAAGAACGGACGGGATTCAAACCCCCAGTACCTCGGCGTGAAGGCGTCCGGCGGTTCTATAGTTAAAGCGGGAACAATTATTGCGCGGCAGCGCGGCACAAAAATACATCCGGGCGCGAATGTGGGCTTGGGCAGGGACTATACGTTGTTCGCCCTCGTTGACGGCGTGGTATCCTTTACCCATCGCCGCGGCAGAAAGCTCGCCAACATAGTGCAAAACTAATAGTTGCTTTCACTTAGTTAGCCGGGACGTGGAAAAGTTTGCGGATGAAGCGTTAATTGAAATTTTCTCTGGCGCGGGCGGTAATGGCTGTGTAGCGTTTCGCCGTGAAAAATACGCGCCTAAAGGAGGCCCGTCCGGCGGAGACGGCGGCAGAGGCGGAGACGCTCTCTTTGTCGTCAAACGTAATCTCCGCACCCTCGCGCACCTTCGGCACAGGCAGTATTTTAAGGCGGAAAACGGCAGGGACGGCGAGGGAAGCGGTAGATACGGCAGGAAGGGCGAGGACATCATCGTGCCGGTGCCGCCCGGCGCGGTTCTGAAAGACGCCGAATCCGGCGAAGTGATTCACGATTTTGGCGGAGATGAAAGCGATTTTTTGTTTCTGAAAGGCGGCAGCGGCGGGTGGGGGAACATCCACTTTAAATCTTCGGTGAATCAGGCGCCCCGCAAAGCCTTGCCCGGTAAAAGCGGGGAACAACGGCGGATTCTCGTTGAGTTGCAACTCATGGCGGACATCGGTTTCGTGGGTTTTCCCAATGCCGGCAAGTCTTCGTTGTTGGACAAGTTCACCAACGCCCGTCCTAAAATAGCGCCGTATCCTTTTACCACCAAAATCCCCAA